>JAEUKG010000164.1 GCA_016794325.1 Myxococcales bacterium
ACGGCGCGCCCCTCGGCGGCGAAGGCCGCGAGCTCGTCGGCGACGGTGCGGGCGTGCGCGTCGTCGAGGTGCGCGGTCGGCTCGTCGAAGAGGAGGAGCTTCGGATCGTTCACGAGCGCGCGCGCGATCGCCACCCGCTGACGCTCCCCGCCCGACAACACGCGCGCGCGCTTGTCGGACAGCGCGCCGACGCCGAGCTTGTCGAGGAGCGCCTTGGCGCGCGCGACGTCCGCGGACGAGACGCCGTCGGGCACGCGCGGGAGGAGGACGTTCTCGAGCACCAGCATGTCGTCGAGGAGCTGGAGGTCCTGGAACACGAAGCCGACCTTCTTCCGCCTCACCTCGGCGCGGTGCTCGTCGCGGAGGCGCGACGTCGCCTCGCCGTCGAGCAGCACCTCCCCCGTCGTCGGCGAGAGCATCGCCCCCGTGATCGCGAGGAGCGTCGTCTTGCCGCTTCCGCTCGGGCCGCGGAGCACCGCCAGCTCTCCTGCGGCGAGGTCGAAGCTCACCTCCTCGAGCACCACGCGGCGCTTCTCGCCGTCGGCGACCCGCTTCGAGACGCCCTGAACGCTTGCCACGTGCGGCACGAGGAGGGACTTCAGCACGCCGCGCACGATGTGCCAACCTGGGCCGACGAAACTGCGCCGAATGTCGCGCTTCGCGGCGCACGCCGTCGTAAAATCATGAAGTTGCGCGCTGGCACTCGGAATGCTTCCATCACTCGGTAGGATCATGTCCCGCTCGCGCCTTCTCCTCCTGCTCGCTGCCCTCGGCCTCGGCGCCGCGGGCTGGGCGTGCAGCGAGGCGCTCAACCCGCAGCCGCTCCCGCCGTCGACTCCCGACGATCGCAAGGGCGGTGAGGTCGGCGCGCCCACCGTGGGGGGCTCGTCGTCCGGCGGCGGGAACGGCTCGAGCGGCAACCCGAGCGCGGACGCCGACGCGGCGACGTTCCAAGACGCGGCGCCGCCGCCCGACGCCGGGGTCGACGCCAGCGGCGACGACGCCGCCACGAGCGGGGACTGACCCATGGCGCGCCCGAGCCTCCGCGTTCACTTCCTGCGCCGGTCGTGGCTGCTCGCGCTCGCCGCGGCGCTCGCCGCGTGCACGCTGAACCCCCAGCCGCTCCCTCCGGGGGAGGACAGCGCGTTCGGCGGCGGTGGTGAGACCTCCGACGGCACCGACCGCTTCGGCGCGGATGCGAGCGCCCCCAACGCCGACAGCGGCGCTCAGGGCGGCAACGGCGACGGCGGCAGCGAGGTCAAAGGCGACGCCGGCCGCGACGCCGCCCCCGTGCTCGACGCGGGCGACGACGGCGCGACGAGCAGCGACGCAGCGGCCGACTGAGCGCGCGACTGAGCGCGCGCGAGGCCGGGCGATGGGTGCCTGCGATCAGGCGCGCTTCGCCGAGGACGCGACGTATTCGTCGAGCACGCTCGCGGTGAAATCCGCGAGGAGGCCGTCGGTGACGCGAAGGCGCCGCGAGAGATCGCGCGCGATGTTCAAGATGATCAGCGTGTACGACTTGAGGTCGTGCCGGTAGAGGGCGTCCATGTCCTCGGTCGAGACCCGCAGCAGGCGCGCCGGCCCGAGGGTGCGCACCGTCGCCGAGCGCGGCTGCATGTCGATGATGGACATCTCGCCGAAGCAGTCGTTCGGGCCGAGGATCGCGACGCGCGTCTCCCGACCGCTGCGGCTCTTCTTCATCACTTCCATCTCGCCGTCGAGCACGACGTAGAACTCGCGCGCCGGCTCGCCCTCCTTGAACACGAAGGCGCCGGGTTCGACGCGCATCGGCTTGAGGTTCTGGGCGAGGTGCTCGAGCACGTCGTCGGCGAGGGCTCCGAAGAGTCCGATGTCGCGGAGCTGGAGCGGAGAGACGGGGAGATCGCCCCGACGCGGAGGGTGCTTGCTGTCGCTCATGGGGGTGTCGAGCTCGCTTGGCCGTACACGGGCGGCGGTGGGCCGGCGCGGAGAGTCCGCGTCAGTTGCAGACGCCGAACTCCACGGTACCAACCATCACCTTCGTCTGGAAGCCCTGGCACGAGGCGACGGCGCCGCAGTCCGCGGTGCCGACCTGGCACCACTTCATGCACTTCTTGTTGCCGCCGATGTTGACGCACGTGAGCCCAGGGGCGCAGAGCGGCGCCACGTTGGTGCCCGAGCACGCCTGGTTGACCGTGGCCGTGCCGGCCTTCTCGCAGTCGGTGTTGCCCTTGCCGTCGGGGATGCAGCCGGCGATCCCCGCGCCGTTGTTGCCGCCGCACGCGTTGGCGTTGCGGAGGTCGCAGTTGATCTGGCAGACCTTCATGTTGGGGACGTCGGTGCCGTCGGTGAACTTCACCTGCGTGCAGGTGTTGAGGCCGGTGCCGCACGTCGTGTCGCAGAAGGGCCGGCAGGTGTCGAACACGCACGTGAGGCCCTTGGCGCAGCCCGCGGTGGACGTGCACGCTTGACCGAGGGGCGCGGTGCCCGCGGTGACGCAGCCCACGCCGCCCTTCGCGTCGTCGACGATGTCGCACGTCTCGGCGCCGCCGCACCCGCACTGCGCGACGAGGCCGCACTTGTTGGTCGGGGGCGTGGTGGTGCACGAGCCGCCCGACGAGCTCGACGACGAGCCGCCCGACGACGAGCCGCCCGACGACGAGCCGCCCGACGACGAGCCGCCCGACGACGAGCCGCCGCCCGACGAGGACGTCGAGGAGCCACCGGAGGAGCCCGGCGTCACGTCCTGCTCGTCGGTGAAGCCCTTGTTGCCGCTGTTGGCGCACGCCGCCGCGCCGCACACCATGGCCATCGAGAGCGCAGAGAAGACGACCGCGAGACCGGGGAGCCCCCGCATGGTTCACCTCACAAGAGCCAAGTAAGCTCGAGGCTTCCTTAGCACACCGTCATCCACCGACCACCACGAATCCTCCACGATATCATAGAGGTAGGTGAACCGGGGCTCCGTGGGGCCGCCGTGCGGCGCTGTGGGGCGCTGTACGCTCCGCCAGGTTGGCGTGCGCGGAGGTCAGGAGTCGAGGGCGCGGTCGCGCCGCTCGCGGAGCTCGCCCAGCGCGCGCGTGAAGACGATGCGCTTGCGGCCCGGGCCGGCGTAGTCCTCGATCTCCTTGGCCGCCCAGCCTTGAGCCAGGTGGAAGCGGATCGAGCCCTCGTTGCCGAGGGTGGTGATCGCCTTCATCCGCTGGCAGCCCGCCGACTGGCAAGCCTCGGTGAAGGTCTCGTAGAGGAGGCGACCCACGCCGCGGCGCCGGTAGTCCGGGTGGATGCCGACGAGGTGCACGTAGCCGGTGAGCAGCGACGACTCGGACGCGATGAAGCCGAGCAAGAAGCCGATGATCTGGTCGTCGGCCTCGACGACCTGCGCGTGCTCGCCGAGCTCGTAGAAGAAGATCGGGTGGGCGAAGGTGCTGATGGGCCCGCCCCACCATCGATCGATGACCTCGACGATGGTGTCGAAATCGGCCTTCGTGATCTTTCGTGTCTGCATCGGTAACCCACCCCGACGGCCGCGGGGCGCAAGAGATGTCTCACTCTTTGCGTGGGCGTGCAACTGCGAAAAGTGCTTGGATGTCGGTCCAAGTCACATGGCGAATCAGGTCAAAATCGCGCCCTCGATCCTGTCGGCGGACTTCGGGAAGCTGGCGGACGAGGTCGCCGCCGTCGAGCGCGCCGGCGCCGACTGGATCCACGTCGACGTGATGGACGGGCGCTTCGTCCCGAACATCACCATCGGCCCGCTCGTGGTGAAGGCCGTCCGCAAGGCGACCAAGCTCCCGGTCGACACCCACCTGATGATCGTGGAGCCCGAGCGCTACATCGAGGCCTTCGCCGAGGCCGGCTCCGACGGCATCACCGTCCACGCGGAGGCGACGCCGCACGTGCACCGGGCCCTCGGGCACATCCGCAGCCTCGGCAAGCGCGCCGGGGTGGTGATCAACCCTTCGACCCCCGAGAGCGTCCTCGACTACGTGCTCCACCTCGCCGACCTCGTGCTGGTGATGAGCGTCAACCCCGGCTTCGGCGGGCAGTCGTTCCTCCCGGAGGTGCTGCCGAAGGTCGCGGCGATCCGGCGCAAAATCGACGAGCGCAAGCTCGCGGTCGATCTCCAGATCGACGGCGGCATCAGCGAGAAGACGGCGCGCGCCGCCACCCGCGCCGGCGCGCGCGTGCTCGTCGCCGGCAACGCCGTGTTCGGCAAGCCGTCGTACGCGGAGGCCATCGCCGAGATCCGTCGCGAGGGCGAGGCCGGCGTCGCGGAGGCGGCGTCGTGAGGCGCGGGGTCATCGCCGCGCTCGCGCTCGTGGGAGCGATCG
>JAEUKG010000186.1 GCA_016794325.1 Myxococcales bacterium
CGGGGGGCCACTCGCCGACCGCGACCTCTCCGTCCACCCGCGAGCGCACGAGGTAGTGGATGAGCGCCGGCCCGAGCCCCTGCTCGGCCACCACGAAGCGCGGGCCGCCCTCGTCGTGGGTGGCCGGGTCGACGTGCGGCATCAGCCGGAGGAGGAGCGCGCGCAGATCGATGTCCTTGTCGACGTCGTAAACCTGAGTGAACTTGTCGTGATAGAGCGCGAGCGCGGCGTCGGTGGTGATGAGCTGCGTCGCGTCGTAGCCGAAGGGGGCCGCGGCGTCGCGGTACTGCACGAAGTGGCGGCTCGTGCCGGTGAACGTGAAGCCGCCGACGAGGCGCGCCGTCTCGGCGACGCGGTCCATGCGGTCGCTCGACTCGGCGGCGAAGCCGAGGGTGATCTCGCGGGTGCCGAGCTTCGAGCGCACGATCTTGATCTCGAGGCTCGGCATGAGGTCCTCGAGCGAGTGCTCGCGGGTGTAGACGCTGAGCCAGGCGACGAGCCGATCGATCGACGGCAAGAGGACGAGCCCCTTGGCCCCGAGCGCCACGCCCTTGCCCTCGAGCCCGAGGCCGGGCGTGCGGAGGCGCGTCTGGTGCAGCGCGATGCGTTCGAGCATTCCGAGGCCGAGTCTACAGGAAAGTCAGTCCGCGGGGCACCCCGCGACGTCGGCCTCGGCGACCTCGAGCCGGGCGCCGTCGGCGACGAAGATCCCCGACCCCTCGACGCTCACGCCGACGTAGCCCTCGCGCGGGCCCGTCACGAGGTGCATGAGCGCGCCGGCGAGGACCCGGCCCACCGTCGCGCGCTCCTCCCCCTGCCGCGCCACGAGGGGCACGTCGCGGTCGCAGCGCGCGTGCCGCGCCGACGCCTCGTGGCGGTCGGGGCGCATGCCGCCCGCGCCGCCGGTGCCGTACGCGACGCCGGGCGCGAAGGGGGCGAGGTCGGCGGCGCTCACCCACCCCTCGACGGCGCCGCCGGCGAGCTTCGACCGCACGAGGGCGTGGCCCGCCCGCTCCTCGAAGACGTCGAGCTCGAGCGCCTCGAGGACCGTGAGCGACGCCACGCGCTTGCCCTGGGGCCCGTCGAAGAGCGGCACGAGCTTGCCCTTGGTGATCGCGCGGCGCTTCGCGACCCGCGAGGGAAACGCGAGCGAGGGGTCGAAGCGCGTCTTCTGCAGACCGACGTCGGCGCACGGGCGCTCGGCCACGATCCCGCGGCCGTCGGCGAAGGTGAGCGCGCTCGGCGCCTCGATCTTCAGCCGCAGCGCGCCCGGCTTCGCCGACACGAGGACGGCCGGCGCCTCGGGGCCCGGCGCGAAGTGCGGCGTCGCGAGGAAGGGCCGCGCCGGGTGGAGCGGGAGCGGCCCGGTGACGACACCCTCGAGGACGACCGCCTTGGTCCGCGTGGAGACGTGGACGAGCGGCGGCTCCCCCTCGCCGACCGCGACGTCGGCGACGCCGCGAGCCACGTTGAGCTCGACGTACGGCGCGCGACCGGGGCCGAGCGCGAGCTTGGCGTACTCCAGCGGGAAGGCCTCTGCGTGCAGTGTGCACGCGACCGCGGCGGGGGCCCGAACGCCCTCGGGCCGCGACGGCGACGGCGCGGCTGGCGCCACCACCGCGGCCGGCGTCGCGGGCGGGAGGTCGACCCGGAAGCTCGGCTCGGCGGCCTTCGGCGGGGGCTCGGCGTTGCACGCGCACGCGAGGAGAGCGCCGGCCCAAGCGACCCGAGATGACTTGCGCGCCATTCCGTCCGACGGTACCGGATGGACATTCCTCGTGCGAGGGGTTCCCAGCCGACGCCGCTGGCGCGTTAACCGGGAAAGAGACGCCATGCACTTCCTTGATCCATCCACCGCGCCGCGCAGCGCCCGGCCCCGCCCGGGGGGCCTCGCCGGAATCCGGCGTCTTGTCGCGCCCTTGGCGGCGGTCGCCGCCCTCGCGGCCTCGCCCCGCGCCGCGCACGCCGACGAGCCCGCGACGCTCCCCGCCACCCCGCAGCCGTTCGCCTACGGCGTCATCGTGGGCAGCAACGAGGGCGGGGCGGGCCAAGAGACGCTCCGCTTCGCCGAGGACGACGCCCGCCGCGTCGCCGGGGTGCTGAAGGAGCTCGGGCGCTACCAGAGCGCCGACCTGAGGGTCCTCGTGCGGCCGCGCGCGGCCGACGTCGCGCGGCAGATCGACGAGGTCGCCGCCAAGCTGCGCGCCCACCGGGAGCGCGGCGAGCAGGCGATCCTGTTCTTCTACTACTCGGGGCACGCGCGCGCGAACGCGCTGTCGCTCGGCGCCGAGGAGCTGCCGGTGAGCGCGCTGCGCGAGCGCCTCCTCATGATGCCGTCGACGCTCACCGTCGTCGTCCTCGACGCGTGCCAGAGCGGGGCGTTCGCGCGCACCAAGGGCGCCGAGCCCGCCGCCGACTTCTCGTTCAACTCCGTCGCCAAGCTGCAGCAGAAGGGCATCGCCGTCATCGCGTCGTCCTCGGCCCAGGAGCTCAGTCAGGAGTCGGACGAGCTCAAGGGGAGCTACTTCACCCACCACTGGGTCACCGCGCTCCGCGGCGCCGGCGACGCCGACGGCGACGGGAGGGTCTCGCTCGACGAGGCCTACCGCTACGCCTACCGCCGCACGCTCGCCTCGACGGCGAAGACGAGCGTGGGCACGCAGCACGTCACGTTCGAGAACGACCTCGCCGGCCGCGGCGATCTCGCCCTCACCTACCCCGCCGACGCGAAGGCCCGCCTCGAGCTGCCGAGCGCGCTCGACGGCGCGCTCCTCGTGCTCCAGCGCCCGAGCGGGAGCGCGGTCGCGGAGGTGCAGAAGGCGCCGGGCTCCGCGGTGCGCCTCGCGCTCCCGGCCGGCTCCTACGAGGGCATCCTCCGGCGCTCGGGGAGGGCCTCGTCGTGCACGTTCGCGCTCGCCGACGGCCAGTCGACGACCTTCGACGCCGGCGCGTGCACGCCGATCAAGGACGCGCCGTCGAAGAAGAAGGGCGACGACGACGAGACCTCGGAGCGGTCCCGCTGGGGCGCCGAGCTCGGCACCGGCGCGAACTTCTACGCCCGCGGGCCCTACACCGATCGCCTCCACGAGTTCGGCTACCAGCGCAAGCTCGGCACGATCGACCCCGATCTCCCGCTCGCGATCCGGCTGCAGCTCGGCGTGTCGCGCTCGTTCACCAAGCACCTCGTCGGCGTGGTGCACGTGAGCACCCTCACCACCGACTCGTTCGAGCGGAACGTGGGCGCGGCGCGCGACTCGTTCTCGTTCTCGTCGTACGCGGGCGTCGCCTCGGTGCGCGCCCAGACCGATCTCGCCGGGAAGTGGTTCGGCCTCTGGGGCCAGGCCGGCGGGGGCGTCGGCCTCGGGCGCTCGCAGCTCGTCATCGTCCCCGACCAGGGCGCGACCCGCACCACGAGCGAGACGCACTGGGGGTGGGTGCTCGCGGCGTCCGCCGGCCTCAAGGTCGACTTCCCGCGGTACCTCGGCGTGTACGCGGGCGCCGGCTACGAGCTCGCCCCGGTGATCTCCAACCTGGTCGGCGACACGCTCAACGTCGGCGGCTTCTCCGGTCAGATGGGCGTCCGCCTTCGCTTCGAGGAATGATCATGAATCCGCTTCGAAACAAGCTCAAGCGCGCCCTCGTCGCGGTC
>JAEUKG010000218.1 GCA_016794325.1 Myxococcales bacterium
ACATGGTCTTCATGACCAGCGGCGCCAGCGCGACCCGAGAGGGGCTGCGCGATCACGGCGTGGGCTGGGGCGCGATCTCGGAGAAGCTCCGGCGGGCGCGCGGGCGCGTGCTGGTGCTCCTCGACGCGTGCCACTCCGGGCACCTGAGCCAGGAGCTCGTGGTTCCGAGCGCCGATCTCGCGGCGCGTCTGGCGGAGGGCGAGCGCGCGGGCGTCGTGGTCTTCGCCGCGGCGAAGGGCCGGCAGCCGAGCTACGAGCCGTCCTCCACCCGCGGGTTCTCCATCGTGACCGACGTGGACGCGCCGCCACCCGGACGGGGCCACAACGGGTACTTCACGGGGGCGATCCTCGACGTGCTGGGCGACTCCGACAGCGACCGCAACGGCGACGGCGTCATCGACCTCTCCGAGCTGGTCGCGGGCGCCACCCACCGCGTGGTCACCGCCACCGGGAATCGCCAGACGCCGTGGCTCGCGCGCCGCGAGATCTTCGGCGACTTCCGGGTCTCGGTCGCGAGCAAGGCGCACGCGCCGCCCGCGGTGACGCCGGGCGGTTGCGCGGCCACCGCCGAGGCGTGCGAGGCTCGGTGCGCCGCGGCGCGCCCGTGTCGCGACGAGTGCGTCGAGGCGCGCGCTCGGTGCGAGGTCGAGCGGCGCGCGCGGACCGCCGCGGACGTCCCTCGAACGGCGCTCGAAACCTGCCGCGCCTCGGGCGGGCCGGCGTGCCGCGCCGCCGTGAAGCTGCAACCGGCCGATGCGCCGCGTGAGCTGACGGCGGAGCTCCTCCGCCTCGCGTGCATGAGCAAGCGACCGAGCGCCGCCGCGTGCGCCGAGCTCGCGAGGCGTCACTGCGAGGGTGACGGCGTGCCGTGGGATCCGCCCGCGACGGTGCCGCTGCTGCGTCGAGCGTGCTCGGCGGGGCTCTCCACCGCGTGCGCGGAGGCGGAGAGCTGGCCGGACGGCTACGACTGCTCGCGCCGGCGATGAGCTGGGACCGAGTAGAACTCTCGTATTTTCTCACAGTTGCGCAGAAATCGACCGAAGCTCGTCAGGGTCGGCGGAGCCGCGCGTCTCGAGGACATGGCCGGATGGAACCGGCCCCTTCGAACCCCTGGAGACCACCGTGAAGAAGCTCGCCGCCGCCCTCGCCGCCTTCGTCCTCGCCACCGCCGCCCTCGTCCCCGGCCTCGCGTCCGACGCGAGCGCCGGCGCCTTCAAGGGCGCCGTCGACGTGCGCGAGCGCGTGGAGGCGCACGACACCGACGCGTACGACGTCGTCTTCCGCGGCGGCCAGCTCGCCGCCGTCAGCGTGAGCGGCGACGGCGACACCGACCTCGACTGCTTCGTCTACGACGAGGACGGGAGCCTCGTCGCCAAGGACGACGACTCCACCGACGAGTGCCGGCTCACGTTCCGGCCCCAGCGCTCGATGCGCTACCGCGTCGAGATCGTCAACCTCGGCGGCGTCTACAACGCCTACCACCTGAGGACCAACTGACCTCGAGCGGGCCGCGATCGAGCCCGCAGACGCCGACGCTCGGGGCCGTTGCCGGCCTCGGCCAGCCGTGGGACCTTGGAGGATGCCCGTCGAAGCACGGGCGTGAGGAGCGACAGGATGTTCATTCCGATTGGGCTCATCGCTCGCCTGGCCGAGGAGGCCCGCGACGAGGCGATGCTCCAGAGCATGCAGGCCGAGGCCCACGCCCTCGACCGGCAGCGGTACTACGAGCGCGGCAAGGCCCTGTGGGACGCGTGCGTCGGCCCCGAGGCCGCGCTCCTCGTGATCGGGCACAACGAGTGGGGCGACTGCGCCGTCGACGGCGTGCGCGTCGTGGGCGCGGGCCCGGCCGATCCGGCGCCGGCGCCCGCGGGGTATCGAGCCGCGGCCGACGACCTCGGGCCTGGGCCCCACGGCTTCGTCGGCGTGTGCCCCGGCCGCCACGTCATCGAGGCGCGCTATCAGGGCCGGCTCGCCTACGGCGCGGTCGCCGTGCACCCGCGTGAGGCCGTGTTCGTCCGCCTCGACCGCGAGGCCGGCGCGTTCGTTCCGTACGAGCGCGCGGCCGAGCCCGGCATCTTGCACCGCTTCGAGTCCGGGGGCCTGAACCTCCTCCACTTCGCTTCCGCGGTGGGATCGAGCCTGATGCGCGAGGGGCGCGCGCGCACCACCGCCGAGGTGATGAACGCGGTCACGCCGGCCCTGCGCGCGCTCGTCGCGCACGTCCGCGCCGGCGAGGTCGACAAGTCGGTGGCGCAGGCGAAGCTCGCGGCGGGGGCGCTCCTCGGCGGGCCGGTGCCGACCTTCGAGCCGATCACCACGTTCCTCGGCTTCCACGTCTTCGACCTGAAGACGAAGGGCAAGGCGCGCGAGGCGTGGCTCCTCGCGAACGCGGGCCTGTCGATCTTGCCCGAGAACCCTACCTTGCTCGCGATCCTCGGCGAGCTCGAGCTCGAGACCGGCGATCGCGACGCGGCCTTCGCCCACCTCGAGGCCGCGGTCGGCCGCGAGGCGGGCCTCGATCCCCGGATGATGGCCCGCGCCCGCGAGCTCCTCGCGGCGCGCGCGTGATTCACTCTCGAGAGTGAACGTGCGCCGGCTCTCCCTCTTCGCCCTGCTGCCGCTCGTCGCGGCCGTCGCGACCTCGTTCGCCGCGTGCGGCGAGGGCGCGTCGGCGCCCGCCCCCGACGCGAGCGTCGCCGCCGACGCGAGCCCGCTCGACGCGACCCCGGCGAGCGACGCGCGCGATCCGCGCGCCGACGGGCCGCTCGACGACGCGAGCCTCGACGCCGGCGCGCCCGACGGGCCCGACGCCGGGCCGCGCGTGACCCTCGACGAGCTCCCCGAGAGGGCGTACCCGAACGGGTGGCTCCTCGCGACGCAGGGGAACAGCCCCGCGAACTTCGGCGCGACGACGATCGCCGGCGCCTCGACGCTCACCGTCTTCACCGACGATCCCACCGGCGGCGGCACCTGCGCCGGCGCGCTCGAGTGCACGGCCTCGCAGTGCGTCGCGACGAGGTGCCGGCAGCGCGTGAAGCAGAAGTCGCCGCGCCAGGACCTCGGCTTCGGCGAATACGCGTGGCGCGTGTACGTGCCCACGCCCACCCCGGCCGACGCCCAGGTGTCGATGGGCGCGTTCCTCTACGCCGACGACGGCCACGAGCTCGACTTCGAGTGCGGCCCCGGCGCGGCGGCCGAGCGCGCGAGCGCCGCGCTGAAGCACGCCGGCGGCGCCGTCGGCCCCGCGGCGGCCGGCGAGATGCTCTGCCACATGACGAGCCAAGGCGGGCCCGCGAGCTCGTCGATCGTCGCCGTCACCGCGAACGCGTTCCACACGTTCGCGATCGCCCTCGCCAAGGGCGCCTCGGATCGCTACCGCGCGACCTGGAGCATCGACGGCGCGACCTTCGCGACCGCGGACCTCGCGTACGGGCCCGCCGACGCGTGCGACCAGTACGTGGCCGGTCGCAAGTGCACCTTCCAGGCGTTCGTGAGCGTCGAGAACCTCGCCTTCATCGGGGACACCTACCCGACGGCCCGCAACGAGGCCCACTTCGACTGGTTCCGCGCGACGGAGTGAGCCGCCGTTCACTCTCGAGAGTGAACCTCAGCGCGGGCCGAGCGCGCGGCCCCAGAAGGCCTCGGGCGGGAACGAGACGGCCTCGAACGGCTCGATGGCGAACGGCGCCTCGTCGCCGCCCCACGTCCCGACGAGCTCGTAGGTCGAGTCGCGCAGGCGGAGCACCTCGATGGTGCGCACGACGGGCTCCACGAGCCAGACGTGGCCCACGGACTCGCGCGCGTAGAGGGGCACCTTCTTCATCCGATCGACGCGCGCCGTGCCCTCCGAGAGGATCTCGCACGCCCAATCCGGCGCCACGGTCCAGAACGGAGCGTCCGGCTCGTCCGGGATCGGGAAGCGCTCCTCCCGCCACCCCGCGATGTCCGGCACCACGATGTCCGCGCCGAAGTGGAGCTCGGGCTCGTACAGGATGATCCACCCGCCCGGCCCTCGGTGACCGGCGTCGAAGGCGCCGTGCAGGCTCGAGCCCATGCTCGAGGCCGCGCGGGTGTGGCGCATCTTCGGGCGCGGGTGGAGGTGCAGCTCGCCCCCGAGCACCTCGGCCACCATGTGCTCGGGGGCGTCGAGCACGTCCTGGTAGGTCGCGGGCTTTCGCGCCTCCTCAGCCATGCCTCGAGGATAGCACCGCGGCGGCGCGGGCCGAGGCGGGCGGCGTCAGTCGGCCTTCCACGTGAGCGTCGTCGCCCACGTGCTGCCGTCCGGCCTCGTGCAGCGGCCGTCCCACGTGCCGCCCTTGGCGAAGGTGCCGGAGATCTCGCCCTCGCAGTCGCGCGTGCCGGACGTGTCTTCCCAGTCGCCGCCGTTGCCCTTCACGCGGCCGTCCCACTCGAGCCGGACCGCGAGCGTGCCCTCGACGCGGCCGCCGCTGCCGACGCGGACCTCGCACTTGGTCTCGCGCGCGGTCGCCGTGCCGCGGAACACCCAGCCGTCGCCCGACGCCTCGCCGGTGCGGCCCGAGAGCGCGCAGCGCCCGCGATCGAACGACAGCTCGCCCTTGTCCGGAGCGTAGAAGTTGGCGAAGCCCTCCCACGAGCCGCGCCGCGCGCCCGGCGCGCAGCGGCCCAGCATCGCGGCGCCGGCCACGACGGCCAGGAGCCCGAGCCCGACCCGCCGGCCGGCCCTCGAGCGAAAGAGCCAGCTCCCCACGGCCCGCACGACCAGCGGCACGTGCCGCGCTTCGAGCATCGAAGAAGCATGGCCAGCCACCCCCGCCCGCGCAAGGGGGGACGGGCGTCGGCAAGGAACGGAGGCTCGGGTGGTGCACTACGGGCGCCGGGGCGCTCCCCGCGCTCACCTCGACCGGCTGGTCGCCGCTCCACCCTCTGAGGACACCATGAGGCTCCGCACGATCGCGATCGCCCTCACCGCATTGAACGACTCACCAGTCGAGGCTCCAGACCGCGTTCCGCTCGGGGGCGGCGAAGATGCGCGTCTCACCCGGCTCACCGATCGCCTTGACGTAGATGCCGTCATCGCGAACGAAGGCGATGCGGTGACCGCTCGGTGACCAGGCCGCCTCCCAGCCGGTGGTCACGAACGGAGCGTCAGAGCCGACGTCCGGCTGGAAGGGGCGCGTGATGTGGATGGTCGCATTTGCGTTGTAGGCCCACCACCGCCCCGGCATTGGAGAGACCGAGAGTCGCCCGAGCCAGACGTCGTCGGCGATGTGAATGCTCCCGGTCGCCCAGACGAACGTGCCGTCCCAATCCAAGGCGTTCGAGTGCGTCACATTGCTGAGCGCGACGACCCCCCGGTCCGTCCAAGCTGGTGCGGAGTGACTCTCCAACACACCATTGGGAGTCTCGGCAGGCGGACCGTAAAGCAAGAAGCGAACTTCGGAGCCGTCGAGGTTCATGGTCGCGATCTGACTCTCGCCGCAGTTGCTCACGTCATCGTCGCAGGGTGGCGATGGCCAACGAAACTTCGCCTGGAAGGCGACCCGGGCGCCATCCGCGGACCAGCCGATCGGCCCGTTGGCGAGGCCTGGACAACGGGGACTCGCCACGGCGTGCGCCGGCAGCAGCTTGGCGGGGTCGAGCCCTGGCCATCGCGAGGTCCCTGTAGCGACGTCGATGATGTCGACCCCGCACACGTCGTCGGCCCACGTCACGCCCAAGATGCAGTAGTCGAAGGCGAGCAGCCGCCGGTCCGGCGACCAGCGCGGGTTGGCTTCGGCGACGAGGGGTGTGTCGGTGAGCTGCTGGAGGTCCGTCCCGTCGGGTCGGATGGTGTAGAGGTCGGCTTGCTTGCCGATGCGGATGCTGAACACGATGCGCGAGCCCGGCGGCTCCTCCGGTGGCGGAAGTGGAAAGACCGTTCGGTCGTCGACGAGCGGCGGGGGGGCGGGCGGAGGAGCGGGAGGAGGAGGCTCGGGAGCGGGCGACGAATGGAGGGCGACCGGGCCGGGGACCGCGCGGATCGACGGCTCGCGCCAGCGCGGTTTCCCCTGCTCGCGGCGGTCGCGGCGCTCGGTCGCGGGCTCGGCCCTCGTCGAGTGCGTCACGCTCTCCACGTCGGCGGGCTCGGTTTCGCCCATGCGACACCCGAAGAGAGCGAGACCAAGGCCGATCACGAGCGCCTGACGCATGGACGGCACTACGACCGCGCCCGCGGCGCCGTTCATTCTCGAGAGTGAGCGCGGCGTCACGCGCTCGTCGCCGAGCTGCTCCGGCGGGGAGCGGTCCCCGACGAACACGCGGCGATCGAGGCCGCGTACGCGCGCGAGGTCGCCGGCGCGATCGCCATCGCGCGCGCGGTCGTGGTCCGCGACCCCGCGGCGAAGCCGAAGCTGATCGAAGCGGCCCACGGGCGAGCGGCCGAGGCCGACGCGCGCGCGCGCGACGTCGAACAGCGGAAGTTGATCTCGAGCCAGACGGCAGACGACTACCGAAGTCGCGCCGCGGCGCTCCGGGAGCTCGCCGCTCGAGACGTGACCGAGCTCTGACCCTCCCCTCGGCTCCGCGCGACCGGGTGGACGCGGTTGGCACACCGTGACGCAGGGCTCGAAGCTCCCAGAACGGCCGTTTTCTCGCGTGTTCGGGTGGCACGGCGGCTGCGATCCGGTGGCACGGCGACTGCTAGCCGTGCCGGCACCATGAAGCACCTCGCCACGGCAAGCTCGCTCCTCGTCTCGTTGTCGTTGTCGCTGTCGTTGCCGCTCGTCGGCGCCTGCGGCGGCGCGACGGACCCGGGCTCGAGCGAGCCCGCACCCTCGAACGCGCCCGCGACCGGAGCGCCCTCCGCCGCGACCGAGCCGCCCGTCGCCGCGGTCTGCGCCGGGGGCGCGGCGAACGACGACGGCGCCCTGGGGCGCGCCATCTTCCGCGCGCTGGAGCCCTCGCCCGCCGCGTCGTACCTCTCGCTCCGCCAGAACCTCGGCGCGGTGCCGAGCCCGGGGCTGCGCGACGAGCTCGCGGTGGTCGAAGAGCGGGGCGCGCTCTGCGCCGACGCGACCGACCGCGCGAAGTGCGCCGGCGCGTACGAGGCCGCGCGGCCTCCGATCCGCCTCGGCTTCCACCACTGCTATACCCGTGGGGATACCGTGGGGTGCGCGAACGACGCCGCGGGGGCGGTGGCGCTCCTCGGCGAGGTGCGCTCGGTCGAGGGCGCGCTCTTCGTCGCCGAGCGCGCCGGCTACGCGGTGTCGTGCGCGCGCGACATCACCGCGCGCGGGGCGGCGGCGCCCGACGGCTCCTTCCGGCTCGTCGTCGGCAAGCTCCGCCCCGGCGGCCCGTGCGGCCAGCTCCACCGCGTCTCCCTCGTGGTCGCGCGAGACGGCGCGCTCACCGAGCTCGAGTCGACCCTCGTCGACGCCCGCCCGAGCTGCCCCTGATCGGTACGGCGCCCCTCTCCCCGCACCTCCTCCCCCGCCTCCTCCCCCGAACCCGAACCCGAACCCGAACCCGAACACGAACACGAACCCGAACCCGAACCCGAACCCGAACCCGAACGCGGCCCGTCGGAAGCCCCTTCACTCTCGAGAGTGAGTTTCGCTACCCTCCGCGGCATGGCGCGCGCCCGCACCTCCAAGGCCACGAAGCTCCCCCCC
>JAEUKG010000225.1 GCA_016794325.1 Myxococcales bacterium
CGCCACCGCGCGCGCGGCGTCGACGCTCCCGCCGGCGGGATCGTAGAGCTCGAGGTCCGGCGTCGTGGAGGGATCGCACACGAGCTTGGGATCGGCGGGCCCCGCGAACGGATCCTCCTGCGAGAGGTCGGCGAGCTCGACGGCGTCGGCCACGAACCGCTCGATGCCCGCCTCGGAGAGATCGCTCGTCGAGGTGGACGCGACGCGCTGGCCCTTCATGACGCGCAGGCCGGCGGCGCGGTGCCCCGCCTCCTCGACGAGCTCCGGCTCACCGAGCCGGACCCTCGCCGACAGCTCCGCCCCCGACCGCACGATGCACTCGGCGACGGTCGCGCCGCGGTCCTGAGCCATCTTCACGATGCGCTCACCGATGGCGAGCATCTCGTCGAGCTTGCGTCGTTCCATGGCTCACGAGGTTAGAGCCTCGCGGCGCGGGGTTGGTCGAAATTCGCCCGTGGTCCAGGGTTCGGCGGCGGCCGGAGCGACACCCGGCCGGACGTGGTGAGCTCGTACCCCGACCCGTCGCTGACCCGGCAGTCGCGCGGCCCGAGCTTGCGCCAGACGATGGAGAGCGCGGCCGTGCCCGGCCTCGCGCGATTCGGCGTCGACGCCGGTGACGCGCCGGCGCGTCGATCGCTCGCCTGACCCTCAGTCCGCGCCCGCGTCGGCCGGCTCGGGATCGGCCGGCGGCTCCGCGCCGCCGTCCGGCGCGTCCGCCGGCCGCGGCTGCGCCGCGATCCACGCCCGGACGGCGTCGAGCCCCGCGCGATCGACCACCTCGGTGCCGAGCGGAGGCATGCGCGCCTTGCCCTCGGCCGACATGCGCGCGACGAGCAGGCTCGCGTCGGGGTCGCCGGGCGCGATCCGCAGCTGGCCGGGCTCGTCCGGGCTCTTCGCGAGGACGCCGAGCGTCGAGGTCCGCGACGTCCACTCCGACGGCGAGCGCCCGGTGAGGTCGGCGACCTCGAGGCGCAGCCTGAGCCCGACGGGGTAGCCGGAGGCGTTCGCGTTTCCGTTGTGGCACCCGACCCCGCAGTTCGCGTGGAGCCAGCCGAGCGCCGGCGCCGCGACCCCGGTGCCGTCGTCGGCGATCGCGAGCCGCGTCGAGCTCGGCGTCGGCGCGAGGCGCCCCTCCGCCGCGAGCCCGGCGAGGGTCACGCCGGCCGCGCCGTCCAAGCCGAGGCTCACCGCCTCGAAGCCGAGGAGCCGATCCTTCTTGCCGCGGTGGCACTCGCTGCACGCGTCGCTCGTGGGGACGTTCCACCGGCGGTCACCGACCACCACCGTCTTGCCCTCGCCGCGCGTCGCGGTCCGCTCGTCGGCCGACCACACGTACGCGGCGGCGAGCCACTTGCCCTCGCGCACCTTCCACCAGAAGCGCGTCTCCACGCGGCGCCCGCCGACGCGGAACTCCTTCCACGACTTCGTGCCCACCGGGAAGCGCCAGTCGTCCGGCGCGCTCGTGTCGATCGTCGCGCCGTCGGGCAGCTCGATCCACCGGAGCTTCTCGGCGCCGTCGCTCCACAGCGGGTAGGCGGGCGCGAACTCCCGCACCGTCGGGGAGAGCGCCTTGGCCGCGACGTCGGCGTAGAGGCCCGTCGCCGCGAGGTCGTCGGGCGCCGAGTCCGCCGCCTCCACCACCTCCGCGCTCGCAGGCGGGGGCGCGTCGGCGTCGCCGCGAACGCACCCGACCGCGGCCGCGACGAGGAGCGGCGCGACGTAGAGCCCCAGCCTCACGGGGGCGGCGCTCCGCCGCTCTTGTCGCCTTTGCCCCGCCCGCCGCCGAAGTCGATGACGCCCTGGGACTTGGGCTCGAGCGAGCGCAGGTACCACACGAGGCCGCGCTGCTCTTCGGGCTCCATCTTCCACTGGTGGATCTGCTGCCAACGGTCGGCAGGCATGATCCGCTGCTGCACGCCGGCGGGCTTCTTCCCCTTGGTGAAGATCGCGACGATCTCGTCGTCGGTGAAGCCGGCCGTCTGCATCGGGGTGTGCTCGACGTCGCTCTTGCCGCGAGCGTGGCAGTTGGTGCACGCGAGCGACGGGTTCGGAGGCGGACGGTCACCGCCGGCGCCGCCGCCGTCTCCCGGAGGCCGCCCGCCGTCGGGCCGCTGGAACACGACGCCGTTGTTGTAGCGGTCGCTCCCCGCTTGCCACTCGGCGGGCTCGGCCTTCTCGATGGTGAGCTTCATCGAGCCCGACAGGCTGCCGCTCTTGGCGGTCACGGTGACGACGCCGACGCCGCGGGTGGTGATCGTGACGCTCCCGTCGCTCTGCACCTCGAGGTCGACGAGCTCCGGCGGCGACGCGGACCACTTGGGCTTCTTCACCCCCGTCACCTTCGCCGGGACCTTGTAGTCGTGCACGCCGTCGAACGCGGAGTACGCGGTCGCGAACTGGACGTCGAGCCCGTCCTCCGTCTGGTCCTGCGACATCGAGTCGACCGGCGTCGCTGGCCCGGAGCACGCGAAGGTCAGCGCGGTCAGGCCGAAGGCGAGCGCGCACGACGCGGCGAAGGCCCGCCGGAAGGTGTGGGGACGCATGGGGTTCTCCGGCGACGCGTGAGCGGGCCAAGAGCCCGTACGTCGCACGGGCAGGCGTTGCAACCGAGGTGCCACGCCGGATCCCCGCGATTTCAGCGAAGATCCGCGCGGCGGTGAGGGTGGTCCGCGGTGGGGTGCGTGGATCCGAGGTGTGGGAACCGCACCGGCGCCCCCTGATCGCGCGGATCGCGGGTCACGGACGCCCGCGCGCTGCGCTCATCCGAGGTACCCGGCGATCTCGGGCATCCCGTACGCGACGTGTCTTGCGACTCGGCGACGACCCAGCCGGTGAGCACGACGGAAGCTCTTCGGGCCCGACGCGCGCGCCGCGCTCTTCAGCAGCCGGTCGGCGCTCGGCACGTCGCGATCCCCGATTTCCTTTTCGCGCTCCAGGGCAACGTCCTTGTGGCCCACCGCGACTGGGGTTCTTCGCAACCGTGCCGACGTGGGTCGGGCTCGCGGCTTGCGACGCCTTCGACCAAGATGACCCCGCCCGTGCAGACGCGGCCGCCGAAGCCACGGCGGGTCCGCCGGACGCCTCGTCGGACTCGCCGGCCGCTGACGGCTCGCTCGACGGTGCGAGGGACGGCCGCGCGAACCTCCTGAGCGACGGTGACTTCGAGCTCCAGGGCTGCGCGAACTGGGATCTCATCAGCGGCACGGCGAGCGCGACGACGGACGTCGTCGTGAGCGGGACGAAGGCGTGTCGTCTCTGCCCTTCGGACGCGGGCACCGCGACGCTGAAGGCCCTGACCCCGTCGCCCCAACCCACGGGCCGGTATCGCGTGACGGCGCAGCTCCACGGAACGGACGCGCCGAAACCGAACGCGGGAGGGTTCTTCCGCTGGGGAGGGGAATACGTCGCCCTGAACGCGACGGTCGACCTCAACGCGTGGTCGCCGGTGACGGCGACCTTGGACATCCCTACCGACGCGGGTGGTCCGCAAACGATGAACGTCGAGTTCCGCCTGACGGGGTCGACCTGCATCGTCCTCGACGACGTCTGGGTAGAGCGCCTCCCGTAGCAGGAGGCCGAAGCGCGGTGGGTGGTCGCGGAGCGATCGGACGCGCGGCGCGGCGGCGTCAGCCGAGCGCGGCGAGGTACTCGGCGATCTCGGGGAGCTTCAGGACCTTGCTCGCGAGCCCCGCGCGCACCACCGAGCCCGGCATCCCGTACACCACCGCGGTGTCTTGCGACTCGGCGACGACGATCCCGCCCGCGTCGCGGATCGCGCGCGCGCCCTCGGTCCCGTCGTCGCCCATGCCGGTGAGCACGACGCCGACGCTCTTCGGGCCGAACGCGCGCGCCGCGCTCTTCAGCAGCCGGTCGGCGCTCGGCACGTAGCGATCCCCCGCCCCCGGCGCGGCGACCGCGACCTTCACCTCGGCCCCGGTGGACGACACCTCCATGCACTGGCGGCCCGGGCACACGAAGCCGGTCGCGCGCGCGACGAGGTCGCCGTCTTGGGCTTCGCTCGTGCGGAACGCGCCGCGGCGGTCGAGCCGCTCGGCGAAGGTGCGGGTGAACTTGTCGGGCATGTGCTGGGCGACGACGACCGCCGCCGGCGACGCCGCCGGCAGCCGCCCGAAGATCTCGAGGAGCGCGCTCGGGCCGCCGGTGGAGCTCCCGATGGCGACGAGGAGCTTCGGCGCGGCGTAGCTCACCGCGATCCGGCCCTCGCTCGCGGGCCGCCCGTCCGCGGTCCACGCGCCGCTCACCTGGCGCCGCGACGCCGGGGGCGCGGGGAACGTCGGCCGCAGCGAGCGCACGAGGAGCACCTTCTGCAGAATCTGGTCCTTGACCTCGGTCGCGTCAGGCGAGATCTGCTGGTTCGGCTTCGTGACGAAGTCGAGCGCGCCGAGCTCGAGCGCCTTGAAGACGTTCTCCTTCTGGGAGTAGCTCGACACGACGATGACGGGCGTCGGCTGCTTGCTCATCAAGATGCGGAGGAACGTGAAGCCGTCCATCCGCGGCATCTCGAGGTCGAGGGTGATGACGTCGGGCTTGAGGAGCGTCGCCAGCCGGAGCGCCTCCTCGCCGTCGGCGGCCTTCCCGACCACCTCGACCTCGGAGTACCCCGTGAAGAGATCGGCGATGTTCCGCCGGTTGTAGGCGGAGTCGTCGACGATCAGGAGGCGGATGGGGCGTACGGCGGCGGTCAAGGGCGGCTCGCGGGGCCTAGGGTTCGGCGGGACATCGGCCCAAGGGTTTCTTGTACACGAGGTCTTCGCGCAGGTGTAGGAGCTCGAACGCGGTCGAGACGTTGAGCAGGGACTCGGAGTGGCCGAGGAGCAGGACGCCCCCGGGGCTCAGCCGGTCGTGGAACATGTCGATGACCCGACGGCGCGCGGCCTGCTCGAGGTAGATGAGCACGTTGCGGCAGAAGATCGCGTCGACGCGGCCGACCACCCGGGTGCGCTCGTCGTCGAGCAGGTTCACCTGACCGAAGTGGCAGAGCGCGCGGATCGGCTCGCTCACGTGGAACCCATCGGGGAGCCGGGTGAACCAGCGGTCGCGCACGGCGTCGGGCGTGGTCCGGAACGAGCTCGCGCCGTACACGCCGCGGCGGGCGGCGGCGACGCAGCGCTTCGACACGTCGGAGCCGTAGACCCGCACGTCCCACCCCTCGAAGAGCCCCGACTCGTGAAGGAGGATCGCGATGGTGTAGGCCTCCTCGCCCGTCGAGCAGCCGGCGCTCCACACCGCCAAGCGGCGGCGCGGCCGCGCGAGATGCGCGAGCATCGGCAGGATCTCCTCGCGGAAGGCCCGGAGCTGGTAGTCCTCGCGGAAGAGGTAGGTCTCGTGCGTCGTGAGGAGCTCCACCGCGAGGTCGAGCTCCTCCGCCGACAGCGGGTTCCATTTGAGGAACTGGTAGTACTCGAGGAAGCTCGCGTGGCCCCGCACTCCGAGCCGCTCGCGGAGCCGCCGCTCGACCGAGAGCCGAGCCTCGACCGAGAGCTGGAGCCCGAACCGCTCTGCGAACAGCTCCCGGATGAGCCGGTACTCGTCGGCGCGAAGCACCACCTCGTCGCGGGAGCGGCTCGGCCCGGGTCGCCGCATCTCAGCGGTTGCCCCCGCGGCCCAGCGCGCGCGTGATCGCCGCCTGCACCCCCGGGTCGCGCTCGCGATCCAGGCGCGCCTTCAGGAGCGACCGCGCCTCGACGCCGCCCACCTGCCCGAGCA
>JAEUKG010000267.1 GCA_016794325.1 Myxococcales bacterium
AGGCCCCCGCACGGGCGGCGCGGAGCGCGGCTGCCGCGGGCGGCGGTGGCACCTCGCGCCGGCGCGTGGCAGAGTGCCCGTCGATGAGCGCCACCCTCACCGTCGACGTCTGGTCCGACCTCGTGTGCCCCTTCTGCTACATCGGCAAACGCCGCCTCGAGGCCGCGCTCGCGCGCTTCCCGCGCGCCGCCGAGGTCTCGGTGCGTTGGCGGGCGTTCGAGCTCGACACCCGCGCGCCCGCCCGGTACCCCGGCACCACCGACGACCTCTTGATGCGCAAGTACGGCATGAGCCGAGAGCAGGCCCGCGCGGCTCACGAGAACGTCACCGCACTCGCGGCCAAGGACGGCCTCGAGTACCGGTTCGACCGGGCGGCCCCGGGCAACACCTTCGACGCGCACCGCGCGATCGCCTTCGCCCGCACCGCGGGGAAGGCCGACGCGCTGACGGAGCGGCTGATGCGTGCATACTTCACGGAGGGCGTCTGCCTCTCGGAACGGCGGGAGCTCGCGCGACTTGCGGGCGAGGTCGGGCTCGACGGCCCGGCGCTCGCGGCGGCGCTCGAGGGCGACGCGCTCGCGGACGACGTGCGCGGCGACGAGCGCGCCGCGGCCGAGCTCGGGCTCCGGGGCGTGCCGGCCTTCGTCCTCGGCGGGACCCACCTCGTGTCGGGCGCGCAGAGCGCCGACACGATCCTCGATGCGCTCTCCGCCGCGTTCGGCGGCGCCGCGGCGAGCGCCCCTTCGGGGGACGTCTGCGAGGTGCGCTGAGCGCGACGGACCTCCCCGGGAGCGACGGCCGCGCGACGCGAGCCGCCGCGCGACGCGAGCCGCCGCGCGAGGCGAGCCGCCGCGCGAAACGCGAGCCGCCGCGCGAGGCGAGCCGACGCGCGAAGCGAGCCGCCGCGCGAGGCGAGCCGACGCGCGAGGCGAGCCGACGCGCTCGGTCTCTTGGCTGACCCGGCGGCGGATCTGCCGGTAGTGCGCGCGTCGCACCGCTGATACGCTCGCTCCCCCGCGTTCGCGGAGAAGGGAGTGCGCGCCGATGCGACGCTTCGAGCTGGTCGACGGGAAGTCGAGCAAGTTCTGGGAGGTGAGCCACGAGGGCACGGCGCTCACCGTCCGTTTCGGCAAGATCGGGACGAACGGGCAGACCCAGACGAAGTCGTTCCCGACGTCCGAGAAGGCGAAGGCGGAGCACGACAAGCTGATCAAGGAGAAGACCGGGAAGGGATACTCCGAGATCACCGCCGCCGAGGGCGAGGTCGCGCCCGCGGCGCCCGCGCCCGCCGCCGCGCCGAAGCCCGCGCGCGCGAAGAAGGCCGAGGCGCCGGTCGTCGCCGAGGACGGCTGGATCGACGCCGGGGGCGGCTATCTCCTCGCCCTCCAGGACGGCAAGCTCGTGTGCAAGAACCCGAAGGGCCAGCGGCTCGCGAGCGTCCCGAAAGACGTGAAGGACAGCGAGGCCGCCGAGCAGCTCGTCGACGTGCGCGACTGGCTCGCCGCCCACGACAAAGAGTGCGCGGGCACGGTGGAGGCGTGGATGCTCCGGTCGCTGCCGACGCCGCGCGCGGTGCTCCTCGCGGTGTGGGAGGACCCGTCGTGGCGCCGGGCCCTCGAGAGCGCGGTGGTCGTCCCCATCGACGGCCGCGGCGCGCGCGACGAGTCGCGCGCCGGCTTCCTCCGCGGCGTCGACCCCGACAAGGGCATCGGCGTCGTGAGCCTCGACGGCGAGACGCTCTGGCTCGCGGCCGAGGCGATCGCCCTGCCACACCCGATCCTCCTCGGGGAGCTCGCCGACTACCGCGCGCTCGCGATCGAGCTCGGCTTCACGCAGGGCATCGCCCAGCTCCTGCGCGAGACCTACCCCAAGCCCGCCGATCTCCCGAAGGGCGCGGCCGCGATCCGCGACTTCGTCGGCGGCGAGTTCCAGCAGCTGAACCACGCCCTCGGGCTGTGCCGCCGGCACGGCTACCGCGTGTCGGGCGGCTGGGCCGTCTCGCGCGTCTGGGAGGGCGGCGCGGCCTGCGAGGCGCGCTTCTGGATCGGCTCGGAGGATCCGATGAGCCCGACCTGGACCGACGAGCTCGTCTGGGTCGACGGCGACGAGCGGCCGCTCAAGCTCGACGCGGTCGGCGCGGTGGCGTTCTCGGAGGGGATGCGGATGGGCAGCCAGGTGTTCGCGGGGCGCGTGATCCCGAAGGAGGAGAATCATGCATGATGCAAGCGATACGGCGCGTGTCCTCGCCGCCGGCGGCATCGCCCCCCGCGGGGCCGAGCTGCCCGCCGGCGAGCGGGCGGGCTCGGTCGGCGCGCGCGCCTTCACCCACCCCGCGCTGCCCGGGCGCGCCGTCGTCCGCCTCACCGCCGAGGCGATGGCGCCGGGGGTCGACGTCGAGATGGAGACCCTCGGCTTCGGGCCGCCCAGGGCGACGCCGGACCTCGGGTGGCAGCGCTACCGCGCGCTCGGCTTCCCGGGGTGGGCGCTCGTGCACGATCCCGCCCGCGCCAAGTTCGCGCTCGAGGTGATGAAGGAGTTCAAGAAGGCGGCCGCGCGGGTGAAGAGCAAGCCCGGGCACGCGCGCGACGCGTTCGTCGCGATCGGCGATCGCCTCGCGCGCAGCGTGCCGCACTTCCTGCCGAGCTTCTGGGAGGAGGCGGGGCGGGCGTTCCTCGCCGAGGACTCGACGTCGTTCGCCGCCCAGGCCTTCGAGAAGGCGCGCACGACCGAGAAGGAGCACGGGCTCCCCGTCGACGAGGAGACGCGGGGCGCGGTGTTCCTCGAGTTCGCGCTCGCGGGCGCGGTCGCGGCCAAGACCCTCTCGGCGTACGCGAAGGTGCTCGAGAAGAGCTACGGGGCGAAGGACGCCTACCCCCGCTTCTTCGAGCTCGCGCGGCGCCGCACCCTCGGGGGCATGCCGCCGTGGTCGGGGATGTCGAAGGACCTGCGCGCACTCGCCAAGGCCGCCAAGCTCGACGAGGGCGCCGAGGACGAGCGATTCCTCGCCGAGACGCTCGACGCGCCGGCGCTCGCGCTCGCGCCCGCGGAGCTCTGGTCGTCGTACG
>JAEUKG010000374.1 GCA_016794325.1 Myxococcales bacterium
GAAGCCGCCGCACGTGCAGGTGAGCTCGGCGCACTTCGCCTCCTCGCACGAGCCGCTCGAGCCGCTCGAGCTGCTCGCGCCGCCGGAGCTGCTCGAGCTGCCGCCGCTCGAGCTGCCGCCGGAGCTCGACGACGTCGACGAGTCGCCGGAGGAGCACGCGACGACGAGCGCGGCGACGGTGAGGCCCAGGGAGACGATGCGCAAGGTCATGGGATGCCTTCTCGGTAAGGGAAAAGTGGTGGTGAGCCGCCGGGGCGAGCCCGACGCGGGGACTCTACCATGGCCGCGACCGCCGGGCTGGCGCGCGTGGGGGTCCTCCCGCGCCTGCGCCGCGCGGACCGCAGCGCGACCGCGCGACCTCAGCGCACGAAGTGGACGTTGACCGTCTTCGCGCCCGCGACCGGGCGGCCGTCGCGATCGAGCGCCGGCGCCCAGCGCTTGGTGCGCGCGCACTGCCGCGCCTCACGCCCGAAGCCGTGCCCCGGATCCTGCGTGATGGCGACGTCGACGACCGCGCCGTCGGCGCTCACGGACACTCGCAGCGCGACCGTCGCGCCGTCCACGCCGTCGCGCTCCGCTTCGCTCGGGAACGGGCACTGCCAGGTGCCACCCGACGCGAGCTCCGGCGGGCGCGACCGATCGACGGACGGGCCGACCTTCACGGCGCCCATCTCGAAGAGGGGCGCGGCGTCGGCCGCCGCAGGCGCGGGCTTCTGCGGGGGCGGCGCGGGCTCGGCGCTCGTCCCCGCGGGTGACGTGAGGCCGCCGGCGTGCGCCCCCTCGCCCGTCGGGAGAGCGTCGGCGCCGTGGTCGCTCGTGAGCGCAGCGCCGGCCCGCGCCAACGCCGCGGGCGCGACCGGCGGCGACGGAGCGATCGCCGGCCTCACCGCGGCGAGCTTCGCGAGCGGGAGCGCGGCCGCGACGACGGCGGGCGGCGCGGCCTTCGAGGTCGTCGCGAGCGCGGGCGGCGGCGGCGCCTCGGCGGGCCCGCTCGTCGCCTCGATGTCGAGGCGCGCCACGGAGCGAGGAGCGCGCGCCGCGGACGGCTGCGCGAGCGCCGGCGTCAGGAGGACCGCGAGGAGGCCGTGCACGCCGAGGGCGATCGCCGTCGTGATCACGAGCCAGGGTCGTTCGCTGCGCGGGCGGGACATCGAGGACGCATGCGTAGCACACGGGATCACGGCGCGCCCGCTCCCGGAGCGAGGGCGATGCCGCTTCTTCGGATCAATGATTCATCGATCGCTCAAGTGATGGACGGACCCGCCGAGAGATGAGGAGGTGCCCCCCACCGCGGGCCGAGCGGGCCTCACCGCGTGCTCGGCGGCTTCGCCGCCTCCGCGCGCGGGCGCACCCCCCAATCGGCGGCTACGCCGCCTCAGGGGGGCGCCAAGCCCGCGTCGCGCGCGTCGTGCTGGCGCGCGGGTGTATCCGCGACGGGATGGTGCGGCCGGTTCACTCTCGAGAGTGAACCGGCGAGCGCGGCGGGGCCCGTGGGAGTCATGCCGCCCTAGGGCGGCGTCCCATCGACGTCGATGCGAACGCGCACTGGCACTCCGTCGTCGAGTGCTCGCGCGTCCGGCTCCTCCGCACCGAGGACGGCCAGGACCAAGGCTTCCCACTCGGCTCTGGTGGGTCGCCGTCCGAGCGCGGTCTGATACTGCGCGACCACCGACGAGACCGCACTCCCGAGGGAGCCCAGCGGTCCGTCGCCGATGGTGTCGCCGGTGCCCTGTACATTCCACCAACCCATCGGGTTCACCTCCGTACGTATGGCTGGGATCGAGAGCTCGTCTCCGAGTCACCCTGATGTCTCTGCGACGGGATGGTCCGCGCCGGCGTCGATTCACTCTCGAGAGTGAATCGTTGGCGATCGGCGTGGGGGCCGTCGAGGCTGGGCTGGCGCCTCGGCCGGGCAGCCCATGTCCTGACCGTCCGTTGGGAGAGGAGGCCCTCGAGCGCGAGCGCCATCGCCTCCGCTTCTCCGCGAAGGCGCGGCCGCCCGAGGCGGCGCGCGACGCCGCCCCTAACGTCGCGCCTCCGGTTCGATGCAGACGAGCTCGACGCCAACGCTACCCTCGTGATCCCACAACTCGAATACCGCCGGGTCGAGGTCCCCCTCGCCTGGCTTGACAAGAAGCATGGGCGTGCCGTCCTTGAAGCTGATGAGCTTCGACAGGCCGTCCATGCTGAACAACGCTGCAAACTCGTCGCATTCTTCGTCACTGAGCGATTGGTAGGCGCACTCGGCGGCTACACGGTCCGCAAGTGCAAGCTGAGAGAACTGCAGATCCACGTGACCGAGAAGCCGCCCGCGGCGGGTGCCGCTCGCCCCGACGCGGACAGCGCGGATCCTCTGGATGATCGCATCCGCACCCGGGCCTCCCCTCATACCAAGAATGTCGTACGTTCCTGGTTCGAGATCCGCCACGAGCGCAAGCTCATGAAAGAAGCTTGAATCGCTGATCGACAGGCGACCCGACGGGAGTGAGATTCCTCCACACCGCGACCACATTTCGTTCATGGAAGGCTGTACGGATGCGGGTCGAATGCGCGAACGAGGAGCTAGAGACCTCGGTGGAACACTCGCGACGTTCCGCATATCCTAGCCGAGAGACTGAACCCGGCGTGGCGAAAATGGACTGCCACGGAGCGGGGCCTCGGCCGAACCCGTTCGCGGCCCCGGGCCCCGACCTTCGGACCACTGAGGTCGGCAGCCAAGGTGGAGCCCGCGCCTCTGGGTATGCGGGGTACGCGGAACCTCCCTTTCAGCACGGCGCCCCCC
>JAEUKG010000379.1 GCA_016794325.1 Myxococcales bacterium
GGGGGGCGCCACCTCGGGCGCGCGCGCCCTCTTCTTCGAGGGCGCCTTGGCGGCGGCCGCCGTCGTCGCCTTCGGCCGCTCCACCGGCGCCTCGACGGCGCGCGCCGGGGCGGGCGCGGGCTCGGAGACCCGCACCGGTGCGTCGGACCTCGGGGCGAGCAGGCGCAGCGCGAAGTCGTCGGTCACCGCGCTCGCCACGTCTTCGGGGACGCGGGCGCCGAAGGTGAGCACGCTGAGCGGGAGCCGCGCCGCGAGCGGCCCGTGGACGAGGCCCGCGGGGACGCGCGTCTCGTCGATCTTGGTCACCGCCACCGACGACGGGCGCATCGGCGCGAACGCCTGGGCCGCGCGCTCCGCGTCGCAGGCGCGCGCCGAGGCCGGCACGCAGAGGAGGACGTCCTTGTCGATCTTCATCGTCCGGAGGGCCATCTCCGGCGCCGCGGTCGTGGGCGGGCGACCGGACGTGTCGACCAGCACGACCTCCGCCGTCTCCTCGCGCACGATGCGCTCGAGGTCGGCCTGCGAGTGGGCGACGTGGAACGGGACCTCGAGCAGCTCGGCATAGCGCTCGAGCTGGTAGGCGCCGCCGACGCGGAAGTCGTCGCACGAGACCATCGCCACGGTGCGGCCGTCGAGGCGGGCGTGGACCGCGAGCTTGGCGAGGGTCGTGGTCTTGCCCACCCCCGACATGCCGACGGCGGCGATGACCCGGCGTCCGACGTCGGCGAGCGGCCACGCCGTCGTCGGCACCCGCTCGCGCAGCGCCCGTCGCAGCGCGTCCTCCACCTCCGCCGCCGAGCCCGGGTGGCCGGCGATCGCGCGCGAGAGCTCGGTCGCGTAGCGCCCCTCCACCCCCGTCGACCGGATCGCGGCGCCCGCCGGCCCGCGGGCGGTGGGGGCGCCGAGCCGCTCCACCGCCGCGCGGAGCTCCTCGAGCTCGGTGCCGAGGTCGGGCACCGCACCTAGCTTGCCGACGGCGATGCGCAGGCTCCGGAGCTCGCTCGCGAGCTCGCGCTCGAAGGGCGTGGGCTCGGCCGGCGCCGGCTCGTCCTCTTCGTACGCCGCGGCGGCGAAGATGGACGAGGCGAGGGGGCGGGGCTTGTCCTGCGAGTCGGTCATGGGATCCTCGTCTTGTGTCTAGAGCGGGATAGTCAGGTGAGGGTGAGGCGCTCGATGATGCGAAGCGGGACGCTGGGCTCGATCTCGCGGAAGGAGGCGACGACGATCTGGGGGAGCTTGCGCTCGAGGATCGCGCGGACGTAGCGGCGCAGGTCGGGCGCCGTCACGACGAGCGGGCTCGCGCCGTGGGCCGCGAACGCGGGGATCGCGTCCTCGACCCGCCGCGTGAAGCTCCGCAACATCTCCGGGTCGAGGGCACCCCCGGTCCCCTGGGCGATCTCCGAGAGCGAGCCGCGGAGGATGGCCTCGGAGCGTGGGTCGAGGGTCATCGCCGTGACCGTCCCGTCGCCTCCCCGGAATCGCGTCGTGATCTGGGCGGCGAGGCGCTCGCGGACGAGCTCGGAGAGCTGCTCGGGGTCTTTGGTCTGGGGCGCGAGCTCGGCGAGCGCGTCGAGGATGCTGCGCATGTCGCGGACGCTCACCCCCTCGCGGACCAGGTTCTTGAGGACGCGCGTGACCTCGGCGAGGGAGAGCACCGCGGGCACGAGGTCGTCGACGAGCTTGGGGTTCTTGCGCGCGGCCACGTCGAGGAGGTGCTGCACCTCCTGCCGCCCGAGCAAGCGGTGGGCGCCGAGCCGCAGGGCCTCGCCGAGGTGGGTGGCGAGGACGGTCGCGTGGTCGACCACGGTGTAGCCGAGGGCCTCGGCGAGCTCGCGATCGCGGGGGGCGATCCACACGGCGGGGGAGCCGAACGCCGGGTCGACCGTCTTGTCGCCTTCGATCGGCGACGCCTGGCCCGTGCCGTCGATGCCGAGCAGGCGCCCGCTCATGCAGTCGCCGCGGGCGACCTCGTTGCCCGACAGCAGGAAGCGGTAGCCGCAGGGCGGCAGCTCCAGGTTGTCGGTCACGTGCACGGGGGGCACGACGATCCCGAGCTCGCGCGCGATCTCCTGGCGGAGCTTGGTGACGCGGTCGACGAGGGTGCCGCCGCGGGCGGCGTCGGCGGCGGCGACGAGCTCGTAGCCGACCTCGACGGTGAGGAGGTCGAGCGAGAGCGCGCTCTCGAGCTCCTCGGCCGCGCTCGGCTTGGCGGGCGCGCCGCCCTCGAGGGTCCTCGCGCCGCCGGCCGCCGCGGCCGCGGCGTCGCTCTCGTTCTTGAGCTTGCGGGCGAGGAGGAAGAGGCCCGCCGCGAGGACGAGGCAAGGGAGCGCGGGCATGCCGGGGATGATCGCGAGCACGACGAGGATGCCGCCGGTGATGAGCACCGCCGCGCGCCGGCCGAAGAACTGCTTGAAGAGGGCGCGGCCGAGCTGCTCGCCGGTGGCCGAGCGGGTGACGACGACGCCGGACGCGGCGGAGATGAGGAGGGCGGGGAGCTGCGACGCGAGCGCGTCGCCGACGCTGAGCACGGAGAACGTCTCCGCCGCCTTGCCGAGATCCATCCCTCGCGAGATACCGAGGGCGAGGCCGCCGACGAGGTTGATCGCGGTGATGAGCAGGCCCGCGATCGCGTCGCCGTGCACGAACTTGCTGGCGCCGTCCATCGCGCCGAAGAAGTCGGCTTCGCGCTCGAGGTCGCGGCGCCGGGTCCGGGCGGTGTCTTGGTTGATCGCGCCCGACGAGAGGTCGGCGTCGATCGCCATCTGCTTGCCGGGCAAGGCGTCGAGGGTGAAGCGCGCGGCGACCTCCGCGACGCGGCCGGCGCCCTTGGTGACGACGACGAAGTTGATGACGGTGAGGATCAGGAAGACGATGAGGCCGACGAGGACGTTGCCCTCGACCACGAAGCGCCCGAACGCCTCGACCACGGAGCCCGCCGCCCCCTGGCCTTCGCCGCCGTGGAGGAGGATGAGCCTCGTCGTCGCGACGTTGAGGCTCAAGCGCAGGAGGGTCGCGATGAGGACGAACGCGGGGAACGCGCTGAACTCGAGGGCGCTCTCGATGAAGAGCGCGGTGAGGAAGACGCCGATCGAGATCGACATCGACATCGCGATGAGGGTGTCGAGCAGCGCTGGGGGCAGCGGCAGCACCATCATGAGGACGATGCTCACGACTCCGATGGGGACGATGGCGTCAACTTTCCGACGCTGGGACTGTACGGCCTCGGCCATACCGCTCCCTTACGCAGGATGCGTGCCTTTGAGCGCGCCGCGCTTCTTGAGTCGGTAGACGAAGGCGAGGACGTGCGCGACGGCGACGAAGTGCGCGGACGGGACCGGCTTGCCGACGGGCACCTCGGCGTAGAGCGCGCGGGCAAGCGGCCGATTTTCGAGGATCGGGATGCCGTGTTTGCGGGCGACCCTTCGGATTTCGAGCGCGTGGTCGTCTTCACCTTTGGTCACCACGACGGGGGCAGGGTCTTTCGCGCCGTAGCGGAGCGCCACCGAGAGGTGCGTCGGATTCGTGACGATCACGTCGGCGTTCTTGACGCTCTGGAGCGACCGAGCCCGCGCGAGGGCGCGCGAGCGGGCGCGCATCCGCTGCTTCAGCTTGGGATCACCTTCCTGTTGACGCGCCTCCTCGTGTCGCTCCTTGTGCGACATGCGCATCTCTTTCTCCAGGGAGTACCAGCTCCACCCGTAGTCGAGCAGGGCGGTGATCAAGAGACCGACCAGGAGATGCGCGAGGATGCGGCCGATCGCGCCCGCGAGCGATCCCACGGAGTGCACCATCGGCAAGCGGGCGAGCGCGAACAGGAGGGGCAGCTCGCCTTGGACCCCACGGTATCCCACCCCGGCGACGACGCCGAGCCGCGCGAGGGACAGGAGGAGCTCCCCGCCAGCCTTGCGCGGGGAGAAGAGCCGCTCGAGGCCGCCTCGGGGATCGAGGCGCTCGAGCTTGAAGCCGAGGAGGTCCGAGTACACGCGGAAGCGCGACTGGGCGAGCCCGAGGGCGACGGCGGCGGCGACGCCGATGGCGATCGCGCCCGAGAAGACGACGAGGATCGGCGCCGCCGACATCTCGATCACGCTGCGCAGGTCCGCGCGCTCGAGGGCGCGCGGGTCACCCAGCGTCCGGACGAAGAGGACGTTCGCCGCGCCCACGAAGCGCTCGCGGAACCCGGCGAGGACGCCGAGGAACGCGGCGGCGCACAAGAGCCCTCCGGCGTCGCGCGCCTTGGCGAAGCGGCCCTCTTCGCGGAAGCGTTCGCGTTTGGCCTCTGTTGGGTCGTACTTCTTGTCGTCGTCGCTCATCGGGCCAACACCGTGGCGGTGTGGGCGATGCGCGCGTCGATGTCGGCGGCGCGGCCCTCGAGCCCGACGACCATGTCGGGCAGGCCGGTGATGAGCACGGCGAGGACGGCGCCCGCGGTGATCGTCATCCCCACGCTGAAGACCTGGAGCGAGGGCGCGGCGCGCGACACGAAGGCGACGGCGAGCTGGGTCACGACCGAGATCGCGAGGGCCGGGAGGCCGAGGCGGACGCCGGCCTCGAAGGCTTGGGTCAACGTCGCCACGAGGGGCTCGATCGCGCCCGTGCCGTCGATCGCCACCCCCGGCGGCAAGACACGGATCGACTCGAGCAGGTACGCGAGCGCGATGCGGTGAGCCCCGAGCGCGACCGCGACCGCCGACGCGAGGAGGGTCGTGATGCGCGAGAGCGGATCGGTCGTCTCCGACCGGCCCGGGTCGTAGACCTGGGCGAACGACAGCCCCATCGCCTGGGCGAGCAAGCCTCCGAGCACGTCCGACGCCGAGAGGACCACCCGCACGGTGAAGCCGATGACGCCGCCGACCAGGATCTCGCCGATGACGTAGGGCACGACCGCGAGCGAGAGGTCGGTCACCGGCAGCGAGCGCTCGTCCATCGTCGCCGCGAAGAGGGCGAGGACGACGACGAGGGCGGCCCGCATCTTCACCGGCGCGTCGCGGGCGGGGATCGGCGAGATGACCGCGAACATGCCGAAGCGGGCGGTCGACAGGAACACCCGCAGCAGCAGCGGCATGAAGAAGGTGAACAGCGTCACCGCTGCCCCCCCTCGAGCGTCGCCAGGCAGTGTTTGGTGTATTCGCCGAGCTGGCGCCCGAACGTGGGGCCGAGCGCGATGGCGATCGCGATGACGGCCGCCAGCTTCACGAGGAAGCTCACGCTCGCCTCGTTGACCTGGGCGACGGTCTGGATGAGGCCGACCACGATCCCGGCGATGAGCGCCGCGACGAGGAGCGGCCCTGCGACCATGGCGCAGGTCATGAGCCCCTCGAGGAGGATCGCGGTCGTGCCGGGCCCGTTCACCCGTAGCTCCGCAGGAGCGAGCCGATGACGAGGTGCCACCCGTCGACGCTCACGAAGAGGAGGAGCTTGAGCGGGAGGCTCACGCTCGACGGCGGCATCATCATCATGCCGAGCGACATCAGCACCGAGGCGACGATGAGGTCGATGATGAGGAAGGGCAGGAGCACCATGACCCCCATCTGGAACGCGGTGGTGAGCTCACTCACGACGAACGCGGGCACCGCGATCCTCAGCGGGACCTCCTCCTCGGTCTTGGGCAGCGGCGTGCGGCTCGCCTCGTAGAAGAGGGCGAGGTCGGCCTCGCGCGTCTGCCGGAGCATGAACGAGCGCAGCGGCGCCGCGCCGCGATCGAACGCGACCTGTTCGCTGATCTTTCCGGCGGCGTACGGCTCGTAGGCGTCCTTGGCGATCTGCGACGTGACCGGGGCCATCGTGAAGATGGTGACGAAGATGGCGATGCCGACGAGCACCTGGCTCGGCGGCGACTGCGACGTGCCGAGGCCTTGCTTCACGAACGACAGCACGATGACCGTGCGCGTGAACGAGGTCATCGTGAGGACGATCGCGGGCAAGATGCTCAGGATCGAGAGGATCGCGAGCAGCTTGATCTGCGGGCCCCACGACTGGGCCACGGTGCCGACGTCGAGCATCGCCGGCGGGGTGGGAGCGCCCGGCGCCGCGAGCGCGTCGGAGGAGAGGAACATCGCCCCGAGCGCGAGCCCGATGACGCCGAGGGACGGTCTCACGGGCGCCTCGGCTTGGCGAGGACGGCGCGGAGGCCGCGGGCTTGGCCTTCGACCGCGGCCGGCTGCGCCCGGGTGGGCGCGGGCGCGGGGCGCGCGCGGCGCGGGGGCGGAGGCGGCGTCGTCACCGTCGGCGCGGGTGCGCCCGGCGGGAGCTCGGAGGGCGTGGGCGCGCCGAGGAGCGCGCGCGCGCGGTCGGCGAAGCTGTCGAACGGGAGCTTGATGGGCTCTTCGCCCGAGACGCGCTCGTCCTCCGACTCCTCTTCATCGGCGCGTTCGGCGACCGAGCCGTCGCCCTCGTCGGGCAGCACCGCGAGCGTCGACACGGTCTGGGCGGTGACGCCGAGGAGCACCCGGGTGCCGCCCGCGTCGACGACGAGGAGCTCGGTCCGAGCGCCGACGGTCGCTCGAGACAGGATCCGGAGCTTGGCGGCGCCGAAGTCGGGTGAGGTGCGCGCGCGGTGCCTCCGCCAGAACCAGGCGCCGAGCCCCGCGACGCCGAAGAACGCGAACAGCTTCACGTACCACGGCGTACCCGCGCTCTCGGGGGCGAGGTTCAGCGGCTGCGGCGGCTTGAGGTTCAGCGGTTGGCCCTCGGGCGCGGTCGCCGCAGGCGCGGCGATCGTCGCCGCCGTCGTCGTGACCACCACCGGCGTCGGAGCCGGCGCGGGAGGCGGGGGCGCGGGCGGTGGGGCGGCGGTCGGGGCGGCGACCGCGGCCGCCGTCGCCGTCGGAGCGGCGGCCTGGGGCGGCGCGGGGGCCGGCTTCGCGGCCGCGGGCTTCGCCGCAGCCGGAGCCGCGGAGGCGCCGCCCGCCGTCGGCTCCTTGTCGCCGCTCGGGCCTTCCATGGCGGCCTCCGCCACGGACGTGGCGAGGAGCGTCAAGACCATGACGCTGGCGAGAGCGGCCCTCTTCATCGCTCACCCCGCTCGCCGCCGATCAGCTCGACGATGCGGATGGCGTAGCGATCGCCGACGACCACCGCCTCGCCGCGGGCGACCAGGCGCCCGTTGACCCTCACGTCGAGCGGCTCTCCGGCCTGCTTTTCGAGCTCGATCGTGTGCCCAGGGCCCATCCGCAGCGCGTCGGCGATGCGGACGCGGCGGCGTCCGATCTCGACCGTCACCTCCACCTCGACGTCACGCAGACGGTCGAGCGCCGCAGGGCTCTCGGCGCCGGGCGAGGACGGGGTCGGGGCGGGTTCGGGGGAGATGCTGGGCGAGTTGTCCATCGTGCTGAAGCCTCCGTGAGGGAGCTCCATTCACGTCTCGTGCCCGTCGAGCTCCACCGCGAGCCGGCCGCCCGCGGTCGTGGGGCGGCCCGAGAAGAGCGCCTTGTCGCCGATGCGCACACACACCGCCGACGACTCGGCGACGGGCAGGCGCACGACGTCGCCGACGCGCAGCGACGAGAGCGCGACGACCGGCATCCGGGTGCGCCCGAGCTCGGCGACGAGCTCCACCTCCACGTCCGAGAGCACCGCGACCATCCTCGGGTCTCCGACCTCCGGCGTAGGCGCGGGCGCGCTCTCGTCGAGCGCCGCGAGCGGGACGAGGAAGAACAGGCGGCCCGAAGGCTTGCCGTCGCGCTCCACGGGCAGCTCCACGCAAGCGAGCGGCTGGGAGTCGAGGCCGGTGGGCTCGTGCACTCCGTTCAGAGAGATCCTCGCGTCGGGCACCGCGCCGCTCATCGCGCGGACGAGCGTGCCCGCGACGCGCTTGACGATCGCGCGCTCGGCGGCGGTGGTCTCGCCGCGCGAGGGCGCGCTCGCCGCGTTTCCGCCGAACGCCCCGTGGACGAGGAGGCCCCCCGCGGCGGCGGCGGCCACGAGCGCCCCCGTGGCGCCGCCGCCGGTGCG
>JAEUKG010000529.1 GCA_016794325.1 Myxococcales bacterium
CGGTGGTGCAGCCCTACCGCGCGCCCGCGCCGGCGCCGCCGGCGGCGCCCCCGCAGCCCCAGCGGATCGAGGTCGACGAGCTCGCGGTCAAAGACGCCGCGAAGAAGTCGCTCCGCCAAGGCGTGCTCATCGGCGTCGTCATCGCCGCGGTCACCGGCGTCGTCGGCTTCATCGGCGGCGGCGCGCGCGAGACCAGCCAGGGTCGAGCGAAATCGATCGAGGACGCCAACGGCCCGAAGGGGCTCGACAAAGACGTCAAGGCCGCGCGCGCGCAGCTGAAGACGCTCGGCGACAAGATGGAAGCCGGCCGCAACACGCTGGTGAAGGACAAGAAGTTCCCCGCGGAGCTCGGCAAGGAGCTCGGCGGCATCAACATCGACTTCGACGGCGGCAAGCTCGCCGGTCGCCGCTTCAGCGGCTACTCGCCGGAGACGATGTCGGCGCTCATCGAGTTCATCACCGCGGTGCAGACGCTGAACGACCGCAAGCTCGCCATCATCAACCTCCTCGGCCGGTTGCAGAAGCCGCTCACGGAGCAGCTCGCGAACGCCGGCAAGCCCACCCTCCAGCACGTCGTCGTCATCGACAAGGAGAAGGACGGGCCGAACTTCGCGATCCTCGCGCCGCTCAAGGAGCCGCTGCCGCTCGCGCCGCTGCCGAGCGAGTTCACGTTCAACGACCCGTTCTCGCGTCAGCCGAAGAAGCTGAACCGCTACACGGGCGGCGATCTCACGAAGCCGGTCGCGTTCCACGTCGTGCCGAAGTCGGTCGACGCGGTCTGCCCGAACGAGACCGCGGGCCAGGCGGCCCAGCTCGCGAGCCAGATCGGCAAGTTCATCGGCGACATCCAGGGCGAGAAGGTCGACCCGAAGGAGGCCCTCGTGCAGGACCCGAAGCCGGGCCTCCTCGAGCGCGCCGACAAGCTCGTCGGGCTCCTCGAGAAGGTCGGCAAGTAGCGCGACGTCCACCGCCGCGAGCCGGACGGGCGCACCGCTCGTCAGGCTCGCGGCTTCGTCACGCCCTCGCTTCGGTCGGAGGCTCCAGATCGGGCGCCTTCTTGACGATCTCCACCCGGACCACGCGCGTCTCGTCGGCCTCGCGCACGATGAGCGTGTAGCCGTCGATCTTCACCTCGGTGCCGACCTCGGGCACGCGACCGCTGCGCTCGACGATGAGGCCGCCCAGCGACTCGAACTCGCCCTCGGCCGGCAGCACCATCCCGATGTAGGGCTCGAGGTCGGAGAGCGGCACCGCGGCGTCGGCCACGTAGCGGCCCTCGGCGATCTTGAGGATCTGCGAGTCGGCGTCGGTGTCGTGCTCGTCGTGGATGTCGCCGACGATCTCCTCGAGGATGTCCTCGAGGGTGACGACGCCGCTCGTGCCTCCGAACTCGTCGGTGACCACCGCCATGTGCTGGCGCCGCGCCCGCATCTCGTGGAGGACGCTCGCGGCGAGCTGGGTCTCGGTGACGAAGAGCACGGCCTTCCGCGCGAGGTCTTCGGCTCGCTTGCCGGCGGTCTTGCCCTTCGCCACCACGTCGAAGAGGTCCTTCGCGTACAAGAGCCCCACCACGTGGTCCACCGTGTCTCGGTAGACGGGGTAGCGGGAGTGGCCCTCGCTCGCGACGAGGGCGAGGACGTCGTCGAGCGACATCGCGAGGTCGACGCCCACGATGCGGCGGCGCGGGACCATGACCTCGCGGGCCGTGACGTCCTTCAGGTCGAGCACGTTGCGGATCATCTCCGCCGGCTCCTCTTCGATCGCGCCCTGGCGCTGGCCCTGGCTGAGCGCCCACTCCACCTCGCTCTCGGTGATGGTGGAGACCGGCTCGAAGCGGCGGCCGACCCAGCGGCCGAGGAGGGCGAGGGGAGCGGCGAGCGGGACGACGAGCCACTCGAGGGGCCACAAGAAGCGCAAGGCCGCGGCCCCGACCTCCTCCGGGCGGCGACGCGCGAGGGTCGCGAGGACCTCCGCGAACGTGCCGTAGGTGAGGAGCGCCCCGACCACGGCCACGAGGGGAGCGGGCCGCGCGCCGACGAAGGTCTCCGCCACGTCGCGCACCAAGACCGAGGCGAGGCTGATCGCGAGGATGCGCGCGACCAGCCAGCGCGAGAGGACCCGGACGCGATCTCGCCCATAGCGCCCGAAAACGTTCGGTTTTTCGCTCGCCAGAGTCTGGAGGCGAGGCTCCGTCAGGGAGCTCATCGCAGCCTCCGCCGCGGCGAACAAGGAACCGGTCGCCGCCGTGACGACGGCGAGAGCGATGGATCCTATCGGGACATCTACCAAGGCTGAAACACGCTCCTCATGACGAGCCGGCCGCCGACGCGCCGCCGACGGGCCGCCCCCACCCAACACCAACGACGAACCACCGGCCGGACCGGCTCCCATGAGCCTAGCAGGGCGCGGGCGCTCGTCGGCGCGAAACCGTGGCAACTCCTGGCCGGGTGGGGCCGATGAGCCGCCCATGAGCTCCGTCCTCGCCGCTCCTCGTGCGCCCGCCCCTCCAGCCCAAGCCCCTGCGACCCCGCGTTCTCCCAGCGCTTTTCAGCGTTCGCCGGCGTTCAAGAAGCTCCTGATGGCGGCCGAGAAGCCTATGCCACCTTTCCACACATCTCGGCGTGGGCCTGGCGTTCCGCACCCCACGCCGTCGGCCGGCTCACCTCACGCGCCGACCGCGGCGACGACGTACCCCGTCGCTCCGCGACCGGAGCGGGACCCCCACGCGAGGCCCGAGCCGTGGCGAAGGCCCGAGGACGCGCCGCCCGAGCCCAGCCTCGCCGACGAGCGCTTGGCCCTCAGCCTCGCTCCCCCCTGCTTCACGCCCCCTGCGCCGGTCGCGCCCGCGGCCGCGGCTGCGCCGCCCGTCGCCGCGTCCGCGCTCGCCGGGGCGGCGGGCCGCGCGTCGCTCGAGGACCTCTTCGGCGCCGGCGTCCGGCGCGTCGCGTGGGCCGGCGACGCGCGCCGGGGGACGGCTCGGGTCGAGATGGGGGAGGGCCTCTTGGAGGGCGCGGTGGTGATGGTGCACGCCGAAGGATCCCGCGTCTCGATCGAGGTGAGCGGCGCCGACGGCGCGCGCACCTCCGCGTGGGCCGAGCGCGTCCGCGCCCGGCTCGCGCAGAAGGGGGTCGACGTCGAGGAGATCCGGTTCGTCTGAGTCGGCGTCCGGAGCTCGATTCTGGACGCCGAGCCCGGCGTGACCCGGTCGCGAACCCGTGGAGTCGAGCGCCGGAGGACCACGCGATTCTGGGCGGAGAGGGCAAGGGCGGTCCATGCGTGGACCGCCCTCGAGCGCGGAAAAAAAAGCCCCGCCCGACGTCCGGTGAAGGAGCGACGAGCGGGGCCCCGAAATCCGCGGGGGTTGGGGGGAGGGACGCGGATCTCGGACGTCGGTTGGCTCAGAACTGGTGAGCCTCGGTGGAGTCCTCGAGCGCGAGCGTGGAGGCCTTGCCGCCGGAGATGACCTCCGAGACCTGGTCGAAGTAGCCGGTGCCGACCTCGCGCTGGTGGCGGGTGGCGGTGTAGCCGTTCTTCTCCGACGCGAACTCGGCCTGCTGGAGCTCGCAGTACGCGCTCATGCCGCGGTCCTTGTAGTCGCGCGCGAGCTCGTACATCGTGTGGTTCAGCGCGTGGAAGCCCGCGAGGGTGACGAACTGGAACTTGTAGCCCATGGCGCCGAGCTCCTTCTGGAACTTGGCGATGGTCGCGTCGTCGAGGTTCTTCTTCCAGTTGAACGACGGCGAGCAGTTGTAGGCGAGCATCTTGTTCGGGAACTTCGAGCGGATGCCCTCCGCGAACTTCTTGGCCTGCGCGAGGTCCGGGGTCGAGGTCTCGCACCAGACGAGGTCCGCGTACGGCGCGTAGGCGAGGCCGCGGGCGATCGCGGTGTCGACGCCGCTCTTGATCCGGTAGAAGCCCTCGGCGGTGCGGTCGCCCTTCTCGATGAAGGGCCTGTCGCGCTCGTCGATGTCGCTCGTGAGGAGCTTGGCGCTGTCGGCGTCGGTGCGCGCGACGAGGAGCGTCGGCACGTCCATCACGTCGGCGGCGAGGCGCGCCGCGACGAGCGTGCGGACGAACTGGTTCGTGGGCACGAGCACCTTGCCGCCCATGTGGCCGCACTTCTTCTCGCTCGCGAGCTGGTCCTCGAAGTGGACGCCGGCGGCGCCCGCCTCGATCATGTTCTTCATGAGCTCGTAGGCGTTGAGCGGGCCGCCGAAGCCGGCCTCGGCGTCGGCCATGATCGGAGCGAGCCAATACGCGCTCTTCTTGCCCTCGGCGTGCTCGATCTGGTCCGCGCGCAGGAGCGCGTTGTTGATGCGCTTGACGACGGCGGGGACGCTGTTGGCCGGATACAGGCTCTGGTCGGGGTACATCTCGCCGGCGAGGTTCGCGTCGGCCGCGACCTGCCAGCCCGAGAGGTAGATGGCCTTGAGCCCGGCGCGGACCTGCTGCACCGCCATGTTGCCGGTGAGGGCGCCGAGCGCAGCGACGAAGGGCTCCTGGTGGAGGAGCTCCCACAGCCTCCGCGCGCCGAGGCGCGCCACGGTGTGCTCGACCTTGAACGACCCGCGGAGGCGCTCGACGTCGGCCTTGGCGTAGGGGCGAACGATGCCCTCGAAGCGGCGCTCGTGGAGGGACGAGAGATCGAGCGTGGTGGCTGCGGTCATGGCGGGTTCTCCTTTTCGGGGCTTCTTCGTCAGGTAAGCGTGGTGACCCGCTCGTAGGCGGGCAGGGTCAAGAACTCTTCGAACGTGTCGCGCGTCGACAGCTCCTCGAAGAGCGCGCGGGCCTCGGTGAGCTTGCTGTCGCGGGCGCGGTCCTCGCCGATCTCGGAGATCACGCGGGTGAGCTCCTCGTCCACGATCGCGGCGAGCGCCCCCTTCGGGAGCGGGCGCGTCGTGCCGTCCTCCCACACGATGTCGGCGCCGTGGCGGATCCACTGCCACACCTGGGCGCGCGAGATCTCCGCGGTCGCGGCGTCCTCCATCAGGTTGTAGATGGGCACGCACCCCTGGCCGCGCAGCCAGGCCTCGATGTACTGGATGCCGACGCGGACGTTGTGCCGGAGCCCGGCCTCGGTTCGCGTCCCCTCGTGCACCGCGAGGAGATCGGCCGGGGTCACGTTCGCCGCCTCGCGCGGCTTGGCGATCTGGTTCGGCTCGGGCATGTGCTCGTCGAAGATCGCCTTGGCGATGGGGACGAGGCCGGGGTGGGCGACCCAGGTGCCGTCGTGGCCGTTCTTCACCTCGCGCAGCTTGTCGGCGCGGACCTTGGCGAGCGCGGCCTCGTTGGCGGCCGGATCGTCCTTGATGGGGATCTGGGCGGCCATGCCGCCCATCGCGTGCACCCCGCGGCGGTGGCACGTCTCGACGAGGAGCTTCACGTAGGCGGCGAGGAACGCCTTGTCCATCGTGACCTGGCCGCGGTCGGGCAGGAGCGCCGCGCGGTCCGCGCGGCGCTTCTTGATGAAGCTGAAGATGTAGTCCCAGCGCCCGCAGTTCAGGCCCGCCGAGTGCTGGCGGAGCTCGGAGAGGATCTCGTCCATCTCGAACGCCGCCGGCAGGGTCTCGATGAGCACCGTGGCCTTGATGGTCCCTTGGGGGATCCCGAGGCGCTCCTGCGCTCGCACGAACACGTCGTTCCACAGCCGCGCCTCGAGGTGGCTCTCGAGCTTGGGGAGGTAGAAGTAGGGCCCCGTCTTGCGCGCGAGCTGCTCCTTCGCGTTGTGGAAGAAGAAGAGCCCGAAATCGAAGAGGCTGCCCGGCGCGATCGCGCCGTCGACGACGAGGTGCCGCTCGGGCAAGTGCAGGCCGCGCGGCCGAACGAAGAGCGTCGCGACCTCGGGCTTCAGGGCGTAGCGCTTGCCGCCCTGCTCGAGCTCGATGGTCCGCCGGACGGCGTCCTTCAGGTTCTGCTGGCCGCGCACCTGGTTGTCCCACGTGGGCGTCGTCGCGTCCTCGAAGTCCGCCATGAAGACGCTCGCGCCGCTGTTCAGCGCGTTGATGATCATCTTGCGATCGACGGGGCCGGTGATCTCGACGCGGCGGTCGGTGATGTCGGCGGGCAGCGGGGCGACGGTCCACGCCTCGGCCCACCGCTCGCGCGCCCCGGGGAGGAAGTCGAAGCGCTCCCCGGCGTCGAGCCGCGCCTGGCGCGCGCTCCGCGCGGCGAGCAGCTCGCCGATGCGGGGACGGAACGTCCGCACGAGGTCCGCGACGAACGCGAGCGCCTCCGGGGTGAGCACCTCCGGGTAGCCCTCACGGATCGGCCCGCGGAGCACCACACCTTCGGGGGTCGACGCGTTGCGTTGTGACGTGGAGCTCATGAGGTGCCCTAGTCTGGGGTGTAAAACGCCCACTGGTCA
>JAEUKG010000531.1 GCA_016794325.1 Myxococcales bacterium
CGGGGGATGCCGGCGAGCGCAACGTGGACGCAGGGGCTCGTCGCCCTGGAGGCCGCGATGCGCGTCGGGGCGCCCGACGCCATCGACCTCGCGGCGCGCGCCCTGCAGAGGCTGCTCAAGGACAGCCGGACGTCGGGCGACCCCTGGGTCGTGCGCGCCGCGCTCGCGGCGTCGGCGGCGTCGCGCGGCGACCGCAGCGAGCGCGACGCGGTGCTCGCGGGCGCGCCGCGCGATCCGTACGCGCGCCGCGCCCTCGCCAAGGCCGAGGAGATCCTCGGCGTCTCCGAGCACGACGCGGACCGGGAGGCGCTGTTCGCGATCGCGCCCGGCGCTCGTTCGACCTTCGCCCGTGAAGAGGTGCTCCCGTGGACCACGATCTGATCGAACGAATCCGCGCGCTCGTCGTCGCCGAGCGCTTCCGGGAGGCGGAGGCCGCGCTCGAGGGCGTCGACGTCCGCGTCAGCCCCGTCGCCCGCGTCACCGCGGCGGAGGTGTTCTCGGCCCGCGGCGCGAGCCACCGCGCCCTGCTCACGCTCGGCGTCGCGACCCACGAGGACGTGCACGGCGAGGACGCCGCGTCGGCGCTGGAGGCGTACGCGCGGACCGCGGAGCTCTTCGGCTCGATCCGCGCGCGCGCCCGCGCGCTCGCGACCCTCGAGCTCGCGCGCGGCCGGTTCGGGGCCAGCGCGCGCCTCGACCTCGCCGAGGCCCGGCTCACGATGGACTTCGACGATCGCGACCGGGCGCGCGAGATCTACGCGAAGATCGACGACCCGCGCTTCACCCAAGAGCGTGCGGTGGGCATCGCCGCCGTCGACTACGCGAAGGGGGATTTCGCGCGCGCGGAGGCGGCGCTCGAGGGGATCGCGATCGGCGACCGGCGCGGCCCGGCGGCGATGCGCCAGCGCGCGAGCATCGCCGCCGCCCGCGGCGATTTCGCGGGCGAGGCCGCGGCGTACCGGACGCTGGTGCAGGCGCTGCCCCAGGGCGATCGTCGCCCGGTCGAGTGGCTCAACGTCGGCTTCGCCCTCGCCGCGGCGGGCGACTACGCCGCCGCCAAGGCCGAGTTCGTCGAGCTCGCGCGCGCGTACCCCGACGACGGCGCCGCGAAATACGCCCGCTCCCGCGCCGATCGCATCGAGATCGCGGGGGAGTCGGCGGTGCGCCGGGTCCTCGTGTTCCCGACCACCCAGCAGAAGCGCAACTACTGCGGTCCGGCGAGCCTCGAGCTCTGCTTCCGCTACCTGGGGATGGAGCTCACCCAGGACGACATCGCCGCGCACGTGAAGGAGGAGCACGGCACGACGACCTACGAGATGGTGCGCTTCCTCGAGGCGCACGACGTCGTCGTCCGCCGCATCGTCAGCACGTCCGAGAAGCTCAAGAAGTGCATCGACCTCGGCTTGCCGGTGATCCTCGAGGAGGAGTACTCGACCACGTTCCACGTCGCGGTCGCCACCGGCTACGACCAAGCCCTCGACGTGCTCATCATGAACGATCCGATGACCCACCGGATCTCGACGAGGCCGATGGGCTGGGCCGAGGGCGCGGGCCGCCTCCAGGGCAGCGGCGCGATCGTGGTCGTCGGACGAAAGAGCGACGGGCTCGGGCCGGTGCTCGCGGAGCTCGACGCCGCAGGAATCGTCGACGCGCCGCACCTGCGCACGTTCGACGCCGCGTCCAAGCGACGCGTCAGCGTGACGCGGGAGGACGGCCGCGACGTCGCGTCGCCCGCCGAGGTGCTCGCGCTCGCAGACCAGGCGATCGCGCTCGAGCCGCACTACCGCCTCGCGTGGCTCCGGCGCTTCCGCGCGAAGCTGAACCTCGTGCGCGCGGGCCAGGATCGGTGGCGGGACGAGGTGCTCTCGGACCTCTACCATGTGCGCAGCACCTACGCGGACGAGGAGTGGCCGCACCAGCTCCACGGCGAGTGGCTCTACTTCGACCGGCGTCCGGCCGAGGCGTTCTGCGCGTATTTCGAGGCCCACCGGCGCGACGAGGACGACGGGAACAACCTCGCCTACATGGCGGACTGCAAATTCCAGATGGGCCTGCTGGCCGACGCGGAGCGCCATGGGCTCGCGGCGCTCCGGGCGTACGCGGACGAGGGGTTCGCGGAGTGGGTGCTCGCGGTGACGTACCTGCGCGCCGTGGTGGATGAGGACGAGGAGAGCGAGGGCGAGGAGGGCGAGGGCGAGGAGAGCGAGGGCGAGGAGAGCGAGGGCGACGAGAGCGAGGGGGAGGAAGACGGGGAGGGGGACGAGGAGGGGGAGGGGGACGAGGACGGGGAGGGGGACGAGGACGAGGACGCGGACGAGGACGGGGAGGGGGACGACGACGGGGCGGGGGACGAGGACGAGGACGAGGAC
>JAEUKG010000569.1 GCA_016794325.1 Myxococcales bacterium
TGGCGGCGGGGTGGGCGGAGGGCGGGCGGGGGGCGGAGGGGTGGGCGCCGGGGGTGGGTGGGGTTCGGGGGGGCGCGGGCTCGGTGGAGCGCGCGTTCGCCTACCGCCGCCGCACCGTGGCCGCCGCCCACCGCGGCACCCGCACCACCAGCAAATCCACCGCGATCGCCGCGAGGATCATCAAGAACGCGTCGTACGGCACCCGGTACCTCGGCTCGCCCCAATACACGGCGGCCGCCACGATCATCGTCACCACGTTCGCGACCGTGATCGCGAGCGCGACGCGGAAGCTCCGCCGCTGGCTCCGGAGCGCGAGCGAGCCGATGATGACCCCGAGCCACGCGAGGGGGCGGATGTAGTCGCGCATGATCGCCTTCGACACCTTCTGGGCTCGCTGGCGGAACGGCGTGTCGGCCTTGCCGATCTCGGGCCACATCGGCTCCCCGAAGAAGAGGATGCGCACGTTGTTGTTCATGCGCGCGACGCGCTGGCCCACCGTCATGTCCTTGGTGAGCTCCTTGCGCTTCTTGTCGAGGATCGGGCCGTCGGCGATGTAGCCCTCGAAGTCGAACTTCTCCATCTCCCCGGCCGGCCCCTTCGACGGCGGCGAGAACCCGTAGGAGTAGTAGCGGCCCTTCTTGTCGGTCCAGTGCGAGGTGATGAGCCCGATCTTGGTGTCGGCGAAGAGCCGCTGGAACGGCCCGTTGTCGGAGATGAGGCTCCAGTACCCCTTGATGTGGTGGAAGCGCGCCGCGGAGTACCCGACGACGACGCACAAGGGGATCGCCGCCGCCGCGACGAGGCGCCACCTCCGCCCTCGCTCTTGCTTGTGGAAGAGGACGAGCGGCGCGCACATCACCATCGTGAACGCGAACTGCGGGCGCGTGGCGAACGCCCACGCGCAGAAGAGCCCGACGAGGAAGCCCCCGCGGCCGCGCTCGACGGCGCGGAGGATCGCCCACGACGCGAGCACGACCGCGGCGTTGAACGGCGTCTCGGACGTGAAGAAGCCGACGAACGTGATCTCCGGGTGCCAGAACGCCGACACCGCGGCGAGGAGCCAGAGCGGCCCTCGCGACGTGGTGAGCCGGGAGGCGATGAGCACCGCGAACGGCGTGGCGATCGAGGCGGCGCACGCGTTCCACACGCAGACGCTCACGTCGTTGTGGTAGCCGCCGCTCAGGATGTGCTCGAGGCGGTAGAAGTAGTGCGCGCCCCAGGGGAAGAACGTGGAGAACGGATCCGGATCCGGGCCCCACTCGCGCGCGATGGTGCGCGCGCGCTCGGAGTAGCCGGCCATGTCGTTGTAGAGCGAGTTGTAGGGCGACTGGATCTTGATGACCCAGTACGTGCGCACCACGAACGCGACGCAGAAGCCGACGAGCGCGATGAAGCGCGCTTGCGCAGGGCGTCGTTCGTGGAGGCTCTGCATGGCCACGGCAGCGCGGCGACGCTAGCACGGTCGGGGCGAGGAGGGGTGGGGGGGAGTGACCCCACCTTGACGCTCGGGGCGTGAACCGCTATCGCAGGGCGCGCAACACACGGGATCCATCCTTTGCGTCTCCTCCTCGCCGACGGTTCGAGCATCGCGGGCGCGTCGTTCGGCGCGGACGCCGAGGCGCGCGGTGAGGTCGTCTTCAACACCGGCCTCACCGGCTACGTCGAGACGCTCACCGATCCGTCGTACCGCGGCCAGATCCTCGTGATGACGTACCCCCTGCAGGGCAACTACGGGGTGCCGCCGGGGCCGTACGAGTCGGATCGCATCCAGGTCGCCGGGCTCGTCGTCACCCGACACTCGGCGCGCCCGAGCCACCACGCGGCCGAGCGCACGCTCGGCGAGTGGCTGCGCGCCGAGGGCGTGCCCGCGATCGAGGGGGTGGACACGCGCACGCTCACGCGTCGCCTCCGCGAGCACGGGACGATGCCGGGGTGCCTCGTCGCGCCGGGCCGCGAGGCGTCCTTCGAGGCCGCGGCCGCGCGCGTGCCCGCGATCGACATGTCGCGCGTGTGCGATCTCGTGACGCCGCGCGAGGTCGTCCGCTACGACGGGCAGGGATCGGCGCGCGTCCTCCTCATCGACACCGGCGCGAAGGAGAGCATCGTGCGCTCGCTGCAGCGCCGGGTGGGGGCGGTGGTGCGCGCCCCCTACGACGCCCCGTGGGAGACGCTCCTCGGCGAGGTCGACGGCGTCATGCTCTCGAACGGCCCCGGCGATCCCGCCGACCTCCAGTCGCTCTCCGACCGGCTGCGCGCCGTCCTCGCGCGCCAGATCCCGACCTTCGGCATCTGCCTCGGGCACCAGCTCCTCGCGCGGGCGGTGGGCGCCAAGACTTACAAGCTCAAATACGGGCACCGATCGCAGAACCAGCCGGTCATGGACGTCGACACCCAGCGCGCGTACGTGACCAGCCAGAACCACGGCTACGCGGTCGACGACGCGTCGCTCCCGAGCGACTGGGCGCCTTGGTTCGTCAACCTGAACGATCGCTCGAACGAGGGCATCCGCCACCGCCACCTGCCGCTCCGCTCCGTGCAGTTCCACCCCGAGGCCGCGGCGGGGCCCCACGACACCGCGTTCCTCTTCGACGATCTCGCGCGCATGATCCACGAGCACCGCACCACCCGCCGCCATGAAGACCGACGCGCGACGTAGTCAGGCACCGGGCGGCGCGCGCCGCGCCCTCGTGCTCGGCTCCGGCGCCCTGCAGATCGGGCAGGCCGGCGAGTTCGACTACTCGGGCTCCCAGGCGCTGAAGGCCCTGCGCGAGGAGGGCGTCTACACGGTCCTCATCAACCCCAACATCGCGACGATCCAGACGTCCGAGGGGCTCGCCGACGCCGTCTACTACCTCCCCGTCGATCCGCACTTCGTCGAGCGCGTGATCGAGGCCGAGTCGATCGACGCGCTCGTCCTCGGCTTCGGCGGCCAGACCGCGCTCAACTGCGGCCTCGAGCTCGCGGAGACGGGCGTGCTCGCGCGCCACGGCGTCTCCGTCCTCGGCACGCCGATCGAGGCCATCCGCGCCGCCGAGGACCGCAAGATCTTCAACGAGAAGCTGGGCGAGATCGGGGTGAAGGTCGCGCGCAGCCACGCCACCACGTCGCCCGACGCGGCGCGCGAGGCCGCGCGCGCGATCGGCCTGCCGGTGATCCTCCGCGCCGGCTTCTCGCTCGGCGGCAAGGGGTCGGCCATCGTCCGCTCCGAGGCCGAGCTCGACGTCGCCATCGACCGGGCCTTCGCCGGGAGCGCCCAGGTGCTGGTGGAGGAGTGCCTCTCGGGGTGGAAGGAGATCGAGTACGAGATCGTCCGCGACGGCGCCGGCAACACCATCACCGTCTGCAACATGGAGAACGTGGATCCGATGGGGATCCACACCGGCGAGTCGATCGTCGTCGCGCCCTCGCAGACCCTCGACGATCACGAGTACCAGCTCCTGCGCGACGTCGCGATCCAGACCATCCGCCACCTCGGCATCGTCGGCGAGTGCAACATCCAGTACGCGCTCGATCCGCGCTCGCGCGACTACCGCGTCATCGAGGTGAACCCGCGGCTCTCGCGCTCGTCGGCGCTGGCGTCGAAGGCCACCGGCTACCCGCTCGCGTACGTCGCCGCCAAGATCGCGCTCGGCTACACCCTGCCCGAGCTCTCGAACGCCATCACCAAGACGACGAGCGCGTTCTTCGAGCCCGCCCTCGACTACGTGGTGTGCAAGATCCCGCGCTGGGATCTCGACAAGTTCGCGGGCGTCGACCGCCGCATCGGCCCGGAGATGAAGTCGGTGGGCGAGGTGATGGCCATCGGCCGGAGCTTCCCCGAGGCGCTGCAGAAGGCCCTCAGGATGCTCGAGGTCCACGCCGACGGCCTCGACCCGGGCGCGTTCGTGGCCCCGGACCTCGCCCACGAGCTCGAGAACCCGTCGCCGCGGCGCATCTTCGCCGTCGCGCGCGCCTTCGCCGAGGGGATGAGCCTCGACGAGGTGGCGCAGAAGACCCGGATCGACCGCTTCTTCCTCGCCGAGATCGAGCGCGTGGCCGACGTCCGGCGGCGCCTCGCGGGGGCGAAGGGCGCGGACGCGCTCGGGGCGGGCGAGCTGTCGGAGGCCAAGCGCGCCGGCTTCTCGGACGCGGCGATCGCCCGGCTCGTCGGCGCGACCGAGGGCGTCGTCCGCGAGCGGCGGCACGCGCTCGGCGTGCGCCCCAAGCTCGCGCAGATCGACACCCTCGCTGCCGAGTACCCGGCGAAGACGAACTACTTGTATTTTACATACGCCGCGGACGAGCACGACGTCGCGCCGAGCGCGGGCAAGAAGATGCTCGTCCTCGGCTCGGGCTGCTACCGCATCGGCTCGAGCGTCGAGTTCGACTGGTGCTGCGTCAACGCGGTCACCTCGGCGCGCGAGCTCGGCTACGAGACGATCCTCCTCAACTACAACCCGGAGACGGTGTCGACCGACTACGACGTGTGCGATCGCCTCGTGTTCGACGAGGTGTCGCTCGAGACCGTGGTCGAGCTCGCCTCGTTCGAGTCTCCCGACGGGATCGTCGTGTCGATGGGGGGCCAGACGCCGAACAGCCTCGCGCTCAAGCTCCACCGCGCGGGCCTGCCGATCGTCGGCACCTCGCCCGAGAGCATCGACCGCGCCGAGGACCGGCGGAAGTTCTCGGCCCTGTGCGACGAGATCGGCGTCGACCAGCCGAAGTGGGCGGAGGCGACGGCGATCGACGACGTCACCGCCATCGTCGATCGCCTCGGGGGCTACCCGGTGCTCGTGCGACCGTCGTACGTGCTCTCGGGGGCGGCGATGCGCGTCGCCCACGGCGCGGCCGAGCT
>JAEUKG010000659.1 GCA_016794325.1 Myxococcales bacterium
CTTCACCCAAGTTCGCGGCGCCGCTGTCGAACTGGTAGCGCAGGCCGAAGAGCTTGCAGTAGCCGCCCTCGTCCCGATCGAAGGTGAAGACGAACGACGTCGCCGGCGCGTCGAGCCCGGTCGCCGGTTGGCGCGCGGTGATCGTCGTCGTCGACCCCGACTGCTTCAGGTTCCGCATGCGCACCGCGATCCACACGTGGTGGCCGCCCTGGGGCCCGAGCTCGGCCTGGAGGGTCTGCCCTTGCGCGAGCGACGTGTAGTCGCTCTGCCCGGTGCCGACGATGACCTCCGGGGGCCCGGGGTTCGCGGGGCGGCACACGTCGGGGCCGGAGATCGCCCAGTCGGGCCCGTAGGGCTCGAGCTGCTCCGCGTACACGGTGCTGTCGGCGCAGCGGCCCGCGATGCACGTCTCGGGCGCGGCGCAGGTGGGCGCGCTCGACACGAGGCTCGAGCGGCTGTCGGACTTCACGCACCGCTGCTCGAGGCGGAGGCGGAGGAGCTTCTTCTCGCTCCCCGGCATGAGCGGCGCGCGCGCGAGGCGCGTGAGGAGCACCTGGTTGTCGTCGGTGATGCCGCGCACCTCGACGTCGACGGCGCTCCCGGCGCGGTCGCTCTCGAGCTCCACCGCGCGCGGCAGCGCGCCCACCGGCATGCCGTTGGGCGCGGTGAGCGCGACCTCCTCGCGCTTGATCTCTCGCCCGTCGGCCTTGGCGACGATCTCGAGCTTGCGGATCGAGAAGCCGAGATCCTCGGCGGTGATGCCGACGACGAGCCGCCCGGTGTCGCTCTCGTCGTTCCCCGGGCAGGCGGTGAGCGCCAGCCCGAGGGACGCGAAGGCGAGCGCGACGGCGCTACTGGACCTTCTTGAGCGAGTCGAACATCTTCTCGGGGGGGACGAACTCGGTGTAGCGGACCTGCTCCTTGCCGTCGGCGTCGATGAGGACGACGACGGGGAGGCCGACCACGCCGTACTTCTTCGAGAGCCGCTTGACCTCGGGATCGTCGTCATCGGTCGCGTCCACTTGCAAGGGGACGTAGCGCGTCGCTTCGGAGCGGATGCAGCGGTTCGGCCATGTCTGCTCTTCGAGCTCTTTGCAAGCCTTGCACCAGGTGGCGCCGAAGTCGATCAGGACCGGTTTCTTCTCTGCTTTCGCGCGCTTGAGGGCTTCTTCCTCGTTCTTCATCCACGGGATGTTCGGCACATTGGTGGCAGCCTCGGCATTGCAGATCACACCCCCGCCGCTCGCGCTGGGGGCGTTCGAGGCGGTGATCACCATGAACGCGCCGGCGATCGAGGGGACGATGCTCGCGAGCTTCGTGGGCTTGGAGAAGCGCTTGATGGGCGACTTTCGCCGCTCGCCGAGGACGTGGATGGTGCCGAGCACGACGCCGACGAGGAGCATCGCCGCGCCGATGCCCATGTAGAGCTTCGAGCCGCTCGAGACGTGGGCGAAGATCTTCGGGAAGCCGTCGCGGAGGTACGAGAGCGCCATGTAGGCGAGGACGACGCCGCTCGCCCACTTGATGCCCATCATCCACGCGCCGCCCTTGGGCATGTTCACCGCGAAGGTGCCGGCGATGAAGAAGGGGACGCCGAGGCCGAGCGAGAACGTGAACATGCAGCCCGCGCCGAGCGCGATGTTCTTCGTGGTCGAGATCCAGAGCACCATGCCGGTGAGGAAGGGGCCGGTGCAGGGCGCGGCGACGAGGCCCATCACGAGGCCGATCAGGAAGGCGCCCTTGAAGCCGATGCCACCGACGGTGCTGAGGCGGTTGTTCAGGCTCGACGGCAGCGCAAGCTCGAACGCGCCGAACATCGACGCCGCGAGCGCGGTGAAGACGATGGCGATGCCCGACACGACGTAGGGGTTCGACAGCGCGCTGCCCATCAGCTTGCCGCTGACGGCGAAGACCATCCCGAGCGGGACGAAGAGCGCGGCGATGCCCAGCACGAACGTGGCCGAGAGCGCGGCGCCGCGCATGCGCGACGACGACTCGGTGGCGCCGAAGACGCTCACCGTGATCGGCACCATCGGGAACACGCACGGCGTGAGGCTCGCGGCGATGCCGAAGACGAAGGAGGCGCCCACCGCGACGATCGGGCCATGCTCCCCGATGATGCGGCTGAACTTCCCGGTGTCCGAGCCCTCGGCCGCGGCGGCGAAGGTCGAGACGAGCATTAGCAGCGTGAACACCACCAGCGGCAACAACCAGGCGGCGAGACTTCGACGACGCAGGCTCACGTGGTTTCCTCCAATCGAACGAGCGCGCTCGGCGTGTGAGCCCGCGCGCTCTTCGCGCGAGGCTTGTACCGCGGAGCACGCTTCACCAGGCAGCACGACACCGGACCCCCTCATGATAGTCCCACCGCGCAGCGAGTGCATCGCAATGCGCGCATGCCCGCGCGTCGCGTATCGCACATCCGCGCACGCGCGCGCCGGATCGACGATGACCCACGCGCCTCCTCGAGCCGTGCGCGTCAGTTGGACGCCATGCGCGCGAGCGTGTCTTTGGCGAGCTTGAGCTCACCCTCGAGCGCGATGCCGAGCGAGGCGCGGGACGCGGAGGTGCGGCGCACGAACGCGTCGAGGTAGCGCTTGGCGCCCGCCCAGTCGCCGCGCGTGAACGCGAGCTGCCCCAGCACGAACCGCCCGTAACCTTGGCCGCACGCCGCCTCCTCGAGCGCGTGGACGATCTCGTCGAGATCGGCGACGCCGCGGCCGGACGACAGCAGCGCGAGCGCGAGGTGGCCGCGGTAGAGCGGCTTGTCGTGGGTGCCCCAGCGCGCCGCGCGAGCGAGCGCGGCCGCGGCCTCGTCGTAACGGCGGGCGAGGAACAGGGTCGAGCCGAGCGTCCACCAGTGGAACGGGCGCCGCGAGGCCGGGGCGCGGCGCGCCGCGGCGCGCAGGTGGGCGAGCGAGCGCTCGACGTCGCCCGCGGCGAGCGCGGCCCGCGCGGCGTCCTGGTTCAAGACGTCGGGCAGGACGTCGAGCTCGAGCGCTTGGAG
>JAEUKG010000664.1 GCA_016794325.1 Myxococcales bacterium
GACGCGCGCTGCAAGGACGCCCGCGAGACGCTCCAATCGAGCGAGGCCAAGCTCGCGTCGTGCGGCTGCCGCTGACGGCGACGACGGTCAGCGCGGGTGGACGGTGAGCACCGGGCACGGCGCGGTGCGCAGCGCCGCCTCGGCGACGCTGCCGATGAGCGCGCGCGACAGACCGCGCCGCCCGTGCGTGCCCATCACGAGCAGGTCGGCGTGCTCGGCCTCGGCGACGTGGAGGATGCCGTCGCGAGGGTCGCCCTCCTTGAGCACCGTGCGCACCTCCAAGGACGGGCGCTCGAGGCGCTTGGCCTGCGCGACGAGCATCTCCTCGGCCTCGCGGGGGATGCGCACCGCGAGCTCCGCGACCACCCCCGACGCGCCCGGCAGGAGCATCGGCGGCATCTGGTAGACGTGCACGAGGACGAGCTTGGCTCCCAAGACCGCGGCGAGGTCGGCTGCGTACTCCACCGCGTGGCGCGAGAGCTCGCTGAAATCGGTCGACGCGACGATGATCTTGGGAGGCATCATGACCGGGAGGCTAGCAACAAGCCTGCCCGCCGGGATCATCAACGCTTGCGGGCGGTTCGACCCGGCGTCGCCCGAGGCGCCGGGCCACCGAGCGCGGCGGGTGCGCCCGCACGCAGCTCTTGCGGCGGAGCCCGACCGAGGTCGCGCCCGCGCGGCCGCGCCGCGAGTGTGCTACTTGCCTTGCGGTCGATTGGGCATGAGCGCACTGGACCCCAACGAGCTTCGTCGGGCGGTGGCCGACGTCACCCGGGCCGACACCGCGCTCGTCGAGACCCACATCTCGTGGGTCGTGCTCTCGGGCGGCGACGTCTACAAGGTGAAGAAGCCCGTCGACCTGGGGTTCCTCGACTTCACGACCGCCGAGGCGCGCGCGCGCGCGTGCGCGGCCGAGGTCTCGCTCAACCAGCGACTATCCCACGACGTATATAAGGGAGTCGTGCCGCTCGTGCGCCGCCCGGACGGGGCGCTCGCCCTCGGTGGCGAGGGTGCGATCGTCGACCAGGCCGTCCACATGCGGCGCCTCGACGACGCGTGCTCGGCCGAGGCGCTCGTCGCCGCCGGGCGGCTGGAGCTGCGTCACGTCCGGGCGATCGCGCGCACGCTCGCCGACTTCCACGCCCGCTCCCAGGCCCTCCCGGCGGCCGACGATCTCGCCGGCGTCGACGCGGTGCGCGTCAACGTCGAAGAGAATTTCGCCCAGACGGCGGCGGACCTCGACCGCTTCGTCTCGGCCACCGAGGCCGAGGAGATCCGCGCGTTCCAGCGCCGCTTCCTCGACGAGAACGCGGCGCTGTTCGCCGCGCGCGCCGCGTCCGGGCGCGTCCGCGACGGTCACGGCGACCTTCGCCTCGAGCACGTCTACCTCGAGGGCGACAGCGTCACCGTCATCGACTGCATCGAGTTCTCCGATCGCTTCCGCTACGGCGACGTGGCCGCCGACGTCGCGTTCTTGGCGATGGACCTCGACTGGCACGGCCGCGTCGATCTCGGCGAGATCCTCCTCGCGCACTACGCCGAGGCGACCAACGACTTCGATCTCTACGCGGTGGTCGACTTCTACGCGAGCTACCGCGCGTTCGTGCGCGGCAAGATCGCCGCCTTCGGCGCCCGCGCGGCGGAGGTCGGCTCCGAGCGAGAGCGCACCGCGCGCGAGCAGGCGCGCCGCTACTTTCGCCTCGCGCTCTCGGCGAGCCGGCGCTCCGTGCTCCAGCCGTCAGTCGTCGCCGTGGCTGGGCTCATCGGCGTCGGCAAGAGCACCGTCGCCGCTCACCTCACCGAGGCGATGTCGGCACCAGTCGTCTGCGCCGACCGCACGCGCAAGGCCATGCTCGGGCTCGCCGCCGAGGCCCACGCCGAAGGCGGCACCTTCGGCGGCGCCTACGACCTCGGCTTCACCGCGCGCGTCTACGACGAGGTCTTCCGCCGCGCGGGCGTCGTCCTCGCGTCGGGGCGGCCGGTGATCGTCGATGCGTCGTTCCGCTCGCGCGCGATGCGCGCCCGCGCGCGCGATCTCGCGCGCGCCGCCGGCGTGCCCTTCCGGCTGGTGGAGTGCCGGGCGCCCGACGAGGTCTGCCTCGCGCGCCTCGCCGCGCGCGCGACCGGGCCCAGCGTGTCCGACGGCCGGGCCGAGATCTTCGAGGACTTCAAGCGGAGCTTCGAGCCGATCACCGAGCTCGCGCTCGACGAGCACCTCGTGCTCGAGACGCAGCTCCCCCTCGAGGAGACGCGCGCGGCGCTCGACGAGGCGGTGGGCGCGTGGCCCCGCGGCCTCGCCGGCTGATCAGCGCTCCCAGCTCCGATCGTGCGACTCGAGCTCCTCGGGGAGCTCCTTCTTGCTCTCGTCGGCGCCGAGGTTGCCCCCGATGACGCCGATCTCGCGATCGAGCTCCTCCTCGTGTTTGGCCGCGCTCTCCTCCTCGTTGTCGAGGACGCGACCGATCACGTACCCCATCGCACCGCCGACGACGGCGCCGGCGATCGCGCCCGGCGGGCCGGCGATCGCGCCGGTGGTCGCGCCAGCGACGGCACCCGTCGCGACGCCGACCTTGCGCAGGGGGTGGCTGTGCGGAACGCCGTCGGGCGTGGTGTCCTGGTCCTTGGCCTTGTCCTTGGGGTTGCTCATGCCCGAGGACGAAGCAATGTGCGCGCCAGCGTCAGTACACGCGCGGCGGCGCGAAGAGGTTGGGGTCGTTGCTCACCGTCAACCGCACGGACCCCATCGGCACCTCGGTCGGATCCGCGCCCACCGCCAGCGTGCTGGCGATGTCGTAGTCGCCCGGCTGGTGCATCACGCAGGTGATGGGGACCCGGGAGTAGAGCACCTCGCCCGGCGAAATCGTGATGGGTGTCGGCAACTTGACCGGCTCGTCCATGCACGGCAGCGCCGCGCCCACCTTGGTGACGCGGAACGACACGCGTGCGTCGTGCACCACGAGCGTCGCGGGAGATCCGTTCACGAGCGCGACCGTCACGGCGTACGGGTTGCCGCCGCGCTCTCTCTCGCGGAGCATGCGCGCCACCTCGGCGTTGTTCCCGAGCACGGCCGCGTGCAGGCCCCTCACGGTCGGGTGCGCGGCGGGTCCCTTGCCCTCGACGAGCACCGCGATCTCGCCCGCGGGCATCGCGTCGCCTTCGGCGATCTGCGCCGTCACCGCGAGCGAATACGCCCCCGGCAACGGCATCGGGCAGTCGACCTCGCGACGGAAGACGAACGACGCGCCGGGCGCGAGCTCCCGCGGCTCCCGGACCCCCGTGGGCGCGCCCGCGAGCTGACCGCACGGAAACACCACGCCCTCGCGCGTCACCTTGGTCCGCGCGAAGACCTTGGGCACGGGCACGGGGCGATCACCGTCGTTTCGCGCGCGGATCGCGATCTGGTAGCCGGCGGGCCCGAGGGTGGAGCTCGAGTACGGGACGCGAGGCTTTCCTGCGAGCCGAAAGACCAGCGGAGAGTTGGCGGCGCGCATCTCGCTGCCTTCGACGTCGGCGACGGGAGGCGCCGACGCCGAGCCCGACGCCGCAGCCGGCTGCGCGGAGGCCGGGGGTGCGCCGCCGCGCTCGTGCCCGCACGCGACGATCGCCGCGAGCGACAGCGCGGAGACGGCGCCGCGCGCTCTCACGGCTCGCCGCTCGCGAGGGAGCGCAGCAGGTGCTCCGCCTCCTCGCTGAGCTGCGCGGCCACCGGCTCGGCGCAGCTCGCGTCGCCGTTGCCGAGCTGCCGCTCGATCTCGTCGGTGAGCGAGCGGATGAGGGCGAGCTGCGCGCGCACGGAGGCGATCGAGCTCGGCGTGGCGTGGCGCAAAGTTCGAGAGGTGGGGGCGGCGTGCATCACGGCGTGTCGTCGAGCAAGAACAGGTCCATGCGGAGGCTACCGTGCTCCGTCGCTCGAAGCCACGCACCCGGTGCGTCCCGATGCAACCGGTGCACGGCCCCGAGGCGCCGCGGCGTGCGTCACGGGGTGACGGCGGGCATCGCCGGCGTCGAGCCGCGCGCGCTCCGCGCGATCTCGTGCACGACGGCCGTGAACTGAGACCGCAAGTTGCCGTCTTTCTTGATGAAATGGGCCACGCCCAGCATCTGCAGCACACCGATGTCGGCCTCGGTCGCGGCGGCGCTGACCGCGATGAAGGTCGTGTCCTCGGCGAGGTGCGTGCCGCGCAGGTACATGAAGAGCTCGATGCCGTTCATCTCTGGCATCATCAGGTCGAACACGAGGAGCTGCGGCGGGCTCCGCCGCACCTCGGCGATCGCCTCCTTCGCGCTGTGGACGACGCGCACGTTGGCCATCGGCGCGCCCTGCCCGACGTAGAGCGAGAGGAGCTTCGCGATGTCGCGGTCGTCGTCGACCACGACGACGTTGAACGGCTCGACGTTGCTGCGGGACAACGTGCCGCGGATCGTGCGCATCGCTTGAGCGACCAGGTGCATCCGCGGGCGATGCGCGGGCTCCTTCGCCATCATGCTGGCCACGAGGCGCGCGAGCCGCTCCGACAGGCCCTTCGACGTCGGGAGCACCGGCACCGGCGCGCCGATGTGAGCGAGGCACGCGTCGGCGGCGTTGTCGGCCGGATACGGGAGCTGACCCGCGAGGAGCTCGTACGCCATGCAGCCGAACGCGTACACGTCGACGAGCGGGAGCTCGCCCTCCTGCACCCCTTCGCTGAAGAGCTCGGGCGCCATGTACGCGGGCGTCCCGACGAGGTGGCCGCCGATGGTGAGCTCGCCCTCGCGCTGCCCGAGGCCGAAGTCCATGAGCACCACGCGATCGCCCGCGGCGAGCATGACGTTCTCGGGCTTCACGTCGCGGTGGGTGACGCCGGCGCGGTGGACCGCCGCGAGCGCCTCGGCGACGGGGACGAGGATGTCGAGCGCCTCACGGCTCGAGAAGCCGCCCTCCCCCATGTCGACGCGCCGCTGGAGGTGGCTCTCGAGGGTGATGCCCTCGACGAGCTCGATGACGAGGTACTCGATGTTCCGGTGCGCGCCGAACGCGTGCACCGTCACGATCGACGGGTGCTTGATCGCCGCGAGCGCGCGCGCCTCGACCCGGAGCGAGGTGAGCCGCGTCTCGGGGTGGTGCGCCTTGATGGCGACGGTGCGCAAGAGGTTCAGGTCGAAGGCCTCGACGACCTGGCCCATGGCGCCGCGGCCGAGGATGCGACGCACCTCGAAGACGTCGCTCAGCACCTCGCCGACGACGAAGATGTCGGGCATCTCCGCGACGACCTCGATCGCCCCTTTGAAGCGACCGGAGTACTCGACCTCGCTCATTCCGCCTCGGTCCCCCCGGCCGGCCTTTGGATGGATTTCGCCTACCGTGACCATACCATCAGCGCGCCGCTGGTTGACGTGGTCTCGCGCGGGGCGCGTTCGGGGGTGGTCAGCGGAGTGGCCAGGGTGCGGCTGGGACCTCTTCTACGGGTCTGGTACGGGTCTGGGCCCTCAGCCGAGGGCGGGGGCGTGGCGGTGGTCGCGGTACATCCGCTCGACGTAGGCCCAGGTGGGTGTGCCCTCCAGCTCGGCCACGAAGCTCCGGGTGGCCTCGGGAGGCGCTGGCCAGCGCACCGAGTGCTCCGCGGGGCGGACGACGGGCCCGAGCAGCGCCGCGATCGTGACGTCCACCCGCGACGGCCGATCGCCGACGACGTAGGGGCGCGCGGCGACGATGGCGTCGAGCCGCCGCCAGGCGTCGATGAAGCGGTCGCGCGCCGCGGCCACGACGTCGGGTCGGAGCTTGTAGGTCTTGCGGAGGCCGAGGGCCATCGCGGGGAAGGCGACGCGGTAGAAGCCCTTGCTCCACCACGGACCTGCCTGCGCCCAGAGGTCGACGAGGGTGCCGCGATCGTGGAGCAGGGCGTCGTAGAAGATCCGCTGCACGCCGAGCCCGAACGCGCGATCGGCAAGCGCCTCGAGCTCCCGAGCCTCGGCCGCGGCGGCGGGCGGGGGCTCGAGGGCGGCGCGACCGAGCGCGCTCGCCGCGTGGTCGAGGATCGCGCTCGAGCCCTGAATCACCGTCGCTCCGCGCACGAGCACCGGCACCGTCGTCCGCGGCGCGATGCGCCGGAGCCGCGCCATGTGCAGGCCCGGCAGCAGCGCGCGCTCGGAGAAGGGGACGCCGGCGAGCGCGAGGCCCCACCGTGCCTTCTCGGAGAAGTGGGAGATGTGGAAGGTGTAGAGCGTCGTGGTCACCCGCGTTCTCCTCGGCCGGTCGGCCGCGCTCTACGCGCGAGCGCGCGCGGCGGATCGCCGCTCAGAACTGGAAGTAGATGAACGGGCTCGTCCCCGTCGCGGCGAAGAAGAAGATGGTGAGGAGCCACACGAGGGCGAGGTAGACGCTCGCGACCTTGGCGAAGCGGAGCTCCACGAACCAGCTCGAGATCGCGTCGCGGTGCAGGCGGGCGTCGACGCGAGCGAGGGCGCTGCCGAAGAGGCCGCCGGTCTCGCGGTGGCCCTCGACGTGGCGGCCCACGACGTGCGCCACGACCATCACCGCCGCGCCGATCAGCACCGACGACGGCACCCAGTGGAAGCCCGGCTGCAGGGTGAACATCTTCTTCACCATGGTGAAGGTCGAGCCGAAGGTCGTGCAGCGGAACGGGATCCAGGCGAGGATCACGAAGAGGAACGTGAACGGACCCGTGACCACGTTCGGCAGCGGCCGCCAGCTCGGGTGGCTCGTGAGCCAACGGTGGATGGCGAGGGCCACGCCGTGGAGGGCGCCCCACACCACGAAATTCCAGCTCGATCCGTGCCAGAGCCCGCCGAGGAGCATCGTGGCCGCGAGGTTCACGTAGGTGCGCCCGAGGCCCCGCCGGTTGCCGCCCAGGGGGATGTAGAGGTAGTCGCGCAGCCAGGAGCTCAGGGTGATGTGCCAGCGGCGCCAGAACTCCGTGATATCCCCAGAGAGATAGGGCATCGCGAAGTTCTCGGGCAGGTCGTAGCCGATCATCTTGGCGACGCCGATCGCCATGTCGGAGTAGCCCGAGAAGTCGCAGTAGATCTGGATCGCGTAGCCGAGGGCCGCGACCCAGAGCGACGCGCCCGAATACGCGCCGACGTCGGCGAACACCGGGTCGACGACGCTCGCGATCGGGTCGGCGATGACGAGCTTCTTCATCAGCCCGAAGAGGAAGATGCTGGTGCCGAGCGAGAGCCGGGCGCGCGTGGGGCCGATCTCCCGCTGCATCTGGGGGAGGAACACGCTCGCGCGGACGATCGGACCGGCGATGAGCTCGGGGAAGAACGTGACGAACGTGACGTAGTCGAGCCACGACCGGCAAGGCTGGATCTCCTTGCGGTAGACGTCGATCGTGTAGCTCATCGTCTTGAACGTGTAGAAGCTGATGCCCGCCGGCAGGAGGATGCGCAGCGCGGGCACGTGGGCGCCGAAGAGCCCGTTCACGTTCTCGATGAGGAAGTTCGTGTACTTGAAGTAGCCGAGCAGGGTGAGGTTCGACACCATGCTCAGGGCGAGCCACGCCTTGCGCGTCCCTGCGCGGTCGGAGGCGTGGATCTTGGCCGCCGCCCAGTAGTCGACGACGCTCACCCCGATGAGGAGGGCGAGGTACCGAACATCCCAAGCGGCATAGAAGAGGCAGGAGGCGGCCGCGAGGACGAGGAGCTTCGCTCGGAGGCGGATCGGCAGCGCGAGGAGCGCCAGGAGGACGACGAGGAACGCGAGGAAGCGCGGGCTCGAGAAGATCACGGGACCCCCAGCCGCTCGAGCTCGGCCGCGAGGAGGTCGGCGGTCGCCGCCTGCCCCTCGGCGTTCATGTGGCCCTCGTTGAAGTGGGTGTTGGCGAAGCCGTAGGGCGACCGGCCGCGCGCGAGCATGCCCCCGAACGCGTCGGCGAGGGTGACGAAGCTCACGCCCTGGGAGCGGCAGCGCGCCGCGAGCCAGCCGCCGATCGAGCTCACCCGGTCGGGGTGCTTCGGGTCGAGCTCGGGGAGGTAGAGGATGGTGACGCGGCCGTCCCAGGCTTTGACGAGGAGGTCGAGCTCGGCGTCGAGCGGGAACTCGGAGGCGAGCTCCGCGGCCTCGCCGGTGGGGGCCTCGTCGTGTTTGGCTTGGCTCGCGTGGAAGAGCGGCGCGTCCTGAGCGGCGGCCGCGCGGAATTTGCCGAAGCGCACCACCGAGTAGCCGAAGAGCGACGAGCGCTGGCGCGCGGCCCAGGCGAGGCTGCCGAGGCGGCCTCGGGTCGGCTCGGGGACGTCGACGACGGCGACGCCGCTCGCGGTGCGCTCGAAGTGGCGCTTGTTCTCGTGGAACGCGTCGGAGCCGAAGTCGGAGTCGCGCACCTGCACGACCACCCACTTGGGGGCGAACGCCGCCTGGTAGCGCGGCGCGAGCGCGACGTAGTCGGCGACGGAGTGCGACGACTTGCCCGCGTTGAGCACCCGCGCCGCGGGCTTGGCCTTCTGGAGGCGCCGCTCGGCGAGCGTCGTGAAGACCTCCGCGTCGTCGACCATGAGCGACTCGGTCTGCGAGTCGCCGAGGACGAGCACCGACGGGCGCGAGGGGTCGGCGGCCTCGACGCGGATCCCCCGCGCGGCCCAGCGGCTGGTGCCCCAGCCCTCGATGCCCCAGCGCACGGTGCTCCCGGGCGCGACGATCGCCCCGAGCTCGGGATCGCTCGCCATGTGGATCGAGTAGATGGGCCGGAGCACGAGCTCGAAGGTGAGCGCGGCGAGCGCGCCGGCGACTCCCCAGCGCGCCACCGCGCGGGCGAGCGAGGCCGCGGTCGAGCCGCTCGGAGACGTCTCGGGGGGTGCCATCGAGGGGCCGGGAGTCTAGTTCGCCGGCGCCGTTTCGCGAACAAGATTGAGAGGCTACGCGGTGCACGGGAGGGGAGTCGAACCCCTACGCCTCGCGGCGGCGGAACCTAAAGCCCCACAAAACAAGCCGTCCGATAGCAACCGTGCGGAATGGCTGGACGCGAACCTGACGAAGGCGGACGAGGGAGTACCATCAGGCACCATGCAGCCGTCTCCACAGCCGCAACCTCTAGACCCTGTCGAGGCCGCGCTAGCGCGTGCCCTGGACGCGGCCTCTGCCGCCGGGGAGTGGGCTACCGTGGGCGCCCTGGCCGCCGAGCTGGCGGCGCGCCGGACGGCCCGAGGGGGGGCAGGAACGGGCAACGTCATCCCGATCGCGAAGAGGGGGAAGCGCTAGGACATGGGGGCGAAGAAGAAGACGGCGAAGAAGCGGACGCCCACGCCGGCCACGCCGAAGAGCAAGCGGGCGACCCTCACCGAGTTGCGCGCCGATGCCCTTGCCTTGATCGCTCACGCGTCCCTCACGCTGGGGATGCAGCGGGACAAGACGTCCCGGGACCTCAGCGTGATCCTTGCGGCCCTCCATGGCGCGGCTGACGGGCCAGCCGAGGCACTGGCGAAGCCGCTGGCCTGGGCTCACGGCCGACGCATGCGCGGGGAGGGTGGATGGCTCACGACGTCGACGCCCGCGACGCGCGCGGAGGCAGTGAGGTCACTTCTAGACACGGTGGAGCGGACGACCGAAGGGGAGGAGTGGACGTCCAACGATGTTGCGTTCACGGTGAGCACCCTCCTCCTCCAACATGCCGAAGCGCTGGGAGTGTCTATCCGTGTCGACGCAAAGGGCGTGCGATTGGACGAGGTGACCCGACGCGTGACGGACGAGTTGGAGCGCTGGGGGCTCGGCTGGGACGAGGGCAAGCGAACCGATCGCGAGCGCATCGCGCGCCATTGCCTGATGGCCGTGGGACTATCCGAAAAGGATGCGCGCAACCTCGTGAACGGCGCCCTCAAGTCTCGGGCGTAGTGGGGCACTGACTCCGCGACGCGGAGTGAGCGTCGTGCAGCGGGCGACCCAGAACCCGCTACAGCGATACTCATGGAACACGCCGCTTGTGACCGGGTCACTCCCTCCCCCGAGATCGCCGCCCGCATCGCCGACGCCGTCTACGTCCATGGGCTCGCTCCGGTGGCCCGCCAGATTGGCGTGTCGCGTGGCGGGCTCGCATCGTATCTGGCTCGCGCCGCTAGGAGCGGAACGGTGGTCCTCATCGAGTCTCGCGCCGCCCGTCTCGCGGAGGCCCGCTGACCGTGTCCCTCGCCTCCGCCATCCTGCGGGACGTGGTCGACGCGCTCCGCGCTGATCCCGCGCTCGCCGCCGAGTTGCGCGCCGTCATCGGCTCCCAGTCGCCCGCGGAGTACACCTCCCGCCGCCTGCCGCCCGACGTCCGTAGCGCCACCACCTTTGCGCGCGTGTGTCGGGGGATCCCGGAGGCGCGGAGGCAGGGGCGCACGTGGGTGTGCCCCGTCGACGCGTGGACGCGTGCTCGCGCTCCGCGGCGTATCCCGTCGGGGATGGAGGCCGGTGGGGTGCTGGCCGAGCTGATGGAGGGGCGCCGATGAGGGTCCTCCGCTATTCGTGGTTCGCGGCGCTCACCGCGCCGAAGGGCCGCGTCTACACGTGGCATTGCGGTGGCGAGATCGATCGCTTTCTGTCGGTTGTCGCGATCGGGTCGGCCAAGTCGGCGCTGCCTTTGTGGTCGCCGGCAGTCTATGCCGATCATCATCGCGCGCGGCGCAACGTCCAGGCCGTGACGATGCTGGCCTACGACTCCGACGCGGAGCACGCCAGCGGGGCGGAGATCGAGCGTAAGCTGTCCGTCGCCCTCCCGGGTGTGTCGTGTCGCTGGCACTCCTCGTGGACCTCGCGCCCGGGGGCTATCCGGGCCCGTATCCTCGTGGATCTGCCGCGCGATATCACCGCCGACGAGCATGCGCTCGCGTGGACGGTCGGGCGTCGCATGCTCGCCGCGGGTGGGATCGAGACGGATGGGGCGTGCTCCGATCCGTCGCGTGCATACTACATTCCGGCCCACGCCCCCGGTGGGTGGTACGGGTGGGGTCGGCTCGACGGTGACCCGCTCGACGTCGACTACGCGATCGAG
>JAEUKG010000666.1 GCA_016794325.1 Myxococcales bacterium
CGTGCGCGAGCGAGCGCCGCACGTGCTTCGCATGTATCCCCAGCGAGATATCTCGCGAGGTCGAGGAGGCGAGGCGCCCGCGGCCGACCTACCGCTACGACGACTGCGTCGGCCGCGCCCTCGGCGACCCGTGCCGGACCGTGGCCTGCGCCCGCGGGGTGTGCGCCGGCGCGTCGCCGGACGCCCTCGCGTGCGTCGTCGAGGCGCCGCCGCGGCGCGCGGGCGCGCTCGTCGCGGGAGCGCTGGCCGCGGTCGCGGCGCTCGCGGCGGGGGCCGCCCTCCTCCGCTGGCGGAGGCGGCGGAGCGCGCCGCGCTGAGGCTCACGCGCGGGCGCGGGCGACGACGGTCACGACGAGCGGCGCGTCGGGCTCCCCCGCGAGCACGCGCGACCGCGGCTTCGACCCCTCGGCGACGACCGCGGCGCCGCGCACGCGGCCGACGACGCGCACCGTGTCTCCCTCGCCGAGGCGCGACTCGGCGAGGGTGAGCGGGGCCGAGGCGGCCAGCCCTCGCTCGCGCAGAAAGCTCTCGAGCCGGTGCTCCTCGCCGCTCGGCAGGGTCCGAGGCTCGTCGCCGTCCATCGGCAGGAGCACCGCGTGCTCGAGCGACACCATGACGACGCCGCCGCCCGAGACCACGACGTCGAAGTCGCCCCCGTCGGCGTCGTCGACCTCGCCGCCGACGGCCGCGCCGCGGAGGCCGAACGCGAGGCACGACTCGCCCCCGAGCGGGCTCTCGATCGCCACCGTCGCCCGACGCGCGATCCCGACGACCTCGTCCGGCGTCGTCCCCTCCTCGTCGGCCTCGGGCGCGTACACGCGGAGCGGCTGCGCCGCGCCCGTCCGCCGCCGGTCCCGCCACGCCACGAGCGCCGCGAGCGCGAGCCCGACGGCGCCGGCGGACGCGGCGAGCGCGGTCATGTCGCGCGCGACGCCGATCGCCGCGAGCGCCGTCGTCGCCGCGCCGATCGCGAGCGACGCGACCGGGAGGGCCGCGCGGCCGCCGGCCGCGGCCGCGCGCGTCGACGGATCCGAGAGCGACGCGACCGCGCCGCCGCACTTCGGACAGGCGTCGCGGCGCGCCATCCTCAGGCGGCACGACGGACACGCGTAGGTTGCGCCGAAGACCATGGTGGAGCGCGAGGCTCGCGCAGCACCATACCAAAGCGGTCGACGCGGCGCGGACCGCCTGTGCCGGACCTGGCACAACACCCGGACGTCGTCGCCACCCACGCGCGCGCCAGCGGGCAGAAAAGCCGAACGATCCCGAGGGGGCACATCGATTGCTCTTCCGCTCCTCATGCAACACCGACGCTGGCCCCGGACCCTCTTCGTCTCGACCGTGCTCGGCGCGTCCGCGCTCTTCGGCGGGAGCGACGCGCGCGCCGAGTCGGGCGTCGCGCCGCCGAAGTGCGACGTCTACGTCGCCCCGATGGGCTCACGGCGCGTCGTGCCCTCCAACTTGCCCGCCCTCGTCGCGATGGATCGATCGAGCGTCGGGCGCAAGGCGACCGTGACCGTCGACGGCCCCTACACCGTCGGCCCCGACCCGCGCCAAGCGGGGGCGGAGCTCATCGCCCCGAACGCGCCCCTCGCCGAGGGCGATCTCACCCTGAAGGCCACGATCGCGTGCTCGGACGGGAGCTCGAAGGAAGAGACGATGCGCGGCCCGAAGGTCGGCCCCGCCGTCCCGCTCCCCTCCGCGATCGGGGCGTTCGGAGCCGCGCGGGCGCCGAACGAAAACGGCAGCGTCGACTATCCGCTTTCGCTCACTCCGGAGGCGGCCGCCTTCGTCGCCACCACCCGATTCGATCTTTCGGTCGACGGGAAGGCCGTCGGCGGGCAGGGCTACGGCGTCGGCGGGGAGTCGACCGCCGGCTCCCAGCTCACGCTCACCCTCGAGGGCGGCGCGGTGTACCTCGGCGGCACGCTCCTCGGGAGCGGGCGCGTCTGCGCGGGGCAGTCGGGCCGCGAGAAGCACGCCCTCGAGCTCCGCGCCCACGTCGCCGGAGCGACGACCGACCCTGCCCCGCTCCCCCTCGAGGTCGACGTCGACTGCGCGCCGCCGAAGGCCTCCTCGCAGGGCCCCGGCCTCGCCGACGGCGGCGTCGACGACCAGGGCGACGGCGGAGGCGGGTGCGCGACCGCGGGCGCCGCCGACGTCGGGGGCTTCGGCCTCGTCCTCTCTGCCGGCGCCCTCGCGTCGCTCCTCCTCGAGCGGCGCCGCCGCCCGCGGCGCGTCAGAGGTTGATCCCGCCCGCGACCTCGATCCGCTGGCCGTTGATCCAGCGAGCGTCGGGCGAGAGCAGGAGCGCGAGCGCGCCGCCGACGTCGTCGGGCAAGCCCACCCGACCGAGCGCGGTCTGGCCCGCGATCATCGCGTTGATCGCGGGGTTGTCGCGCACCATGCCGCCGCCGAAGTCCGTCTCGATCGCGCCGGGCGCGAGCGTGTTGACGCTGATCCCGCGCGGCCCGAGCTCGACCGCCATGTAGCGGGTGAGGACCTCGACCGCGCCCTTCATCGCCGCGTAGGCGCCGAAGCCGGGCATCGAGAAGCGCGCGAGGCCGCTCGAGAGGTTCACGACGCGGCCGCCGTCGGCGATCAGCGGCAGGAGCCTCTGCGTCAAGAGGACCGTCCCCTTGACGTGGACGGCGAAGAGCTCGTCGAGCTTCTCCTCCGTGACCTCGTCGAGGCGCGCGTGGCCGGCGATCCCGGCGTTGTTCACCAACGCGTCGAAGCGATCGCGCTTCCAGACCCGGGCGAGCTCCGCGCGCACGGCCTCGGCGAACGCGCCGAAGCTGCGAGCGTCGCCGACGTCGAGCCGGAGCGCGACCGCGCGCCGGCCCTTCGCCTCGATGGCAGCCACGACCGCTCGGGCCTCGGCCTCGGCGCTCTTGTAGGTGAAGAGGGTGTCGACGCCGCGGTCGGCGAGGGCGAGGACCATGGCCTTGCCGAGGCCGCGGCTGCCGCCGGTGACGAGGGCGACGGACACGGGGGCGGCGGGGACGGGCTTCTTGGGTGCGGTGTTCATGCCCTCTTGGATAGACCCCGCGGGCCCGTCGCGGAAGGCCGTGAATTCCGACGGACTGTCACGTAGAATCGGACAATGTCGCTCGACCTCGACGCCCTCCGCGCCTTCGTGAAGGTCGCCGAGCTCCTCAGCTTCACCCGGGCGGCCGAGCAGCTCGGCGCGCCCAAGGCCCGCGTCTCGGAGCAGGTGCGCCGCCTCGAGCGCGACGTGGGGAGCGTCCTCTTCACGCGCACCACCCGCGCGGTGCGGCTCACCTCCGACGGCGAGGCCTTCTTGGTGCGCGCGCGCCGCCTCGCGCTGGAGGCCGACGAGCTCGAGACGATGTTCGCGACCTCGCGGGCGCTCCGGGGGCGCGTGCGGATCGACCTGCCGGTGAACATCGCCTGCGATCTCGTGATCCCTCGGCTCGCCGAGCTGCACGCGGAGTACCCCGGGCTCGCGCTCCAGGTCTCCACCACCGATCGCATCGTCGACGTCGTGCGCGAGGGCTTCGACGCCGTCGTCCGGGTCGGCGCCCTGCGCGACTCCGAGCTCACCGCCACCCGCATCGGCGAGCTCACGATGGTCAACTGCGCGAGCCCCGAATACGTCCGCACCCACGGCCGGCCCAGGACCCCCGCCGATCTCGACGGTCACGTCCTCGTCCACTACTCGGCGGCGTTCGGCGTCGAGGCGCCCGAGCTCGAGTGGGTCGAGGCGGGGCGGGTGCGTTCGCGGCGCCTGCATTGTATCGTCACGGTAAACAGTGCCGACGCTTTCCGCGCCGCCTGCATCGCCGGCCTCGGGATCGCGCAGCTCCCCTGGCTGGGCGCGGAGCGCCACGTCCGCGAGGGCCGCCTCGTCGAGCTCCTGCCCCGCTTCCGGGCGCCGCCGCTGCCGGTCACGCTGCTCCACCCGCACGGGCGGAGCGCCCCGCGCCGGGTGCGGGTGGTCCTCGACTGGCTCACCGCGGTCTTGTCGCCGCACGTCACGGTGTGAGCGTCAGGTCGAGGGCGGAGGCGCGGCCTTGAAGAGCGGCCCGCCGAGCGGCAGGAGCTGCCGGCCCGACGCGTTCGCGAGCACCAGCGAGAACGCGATGTAGAGCGAGATCCCCATGAGGACGAGCGTCGCCAGCGCGACGCCGAGGCCGAGCGACGGCGCGTGCAGGACCTCGCGCGCGACGCGAAGGACGTAGAGCGCGTCGATGTCGAGGAGGAACACGAACAGCAGCCGGGAGAAGTAGCCGAACGCCGCCGTCATCACGACGAAGATGACGAGGAAGCACACGTCGACGGCGAGGAGCACCGTCGCGCTCGGGGGCCGCCCCGCCGCGTATTCGGTGAGGACCCACCAGTTCATCACCCAGTTGAACGAGAACGTCGTGAGGAGCGTGCCGCCGAGCCCGTTCTTGTTCGCGAAGCTCATCACCCCGGCGAGGAACTGGCACCCCGCCCCGAAGAGGAGGCAGAACAACGCGGCGGCGCGGAGCGCGTCGGGAGCCATCGCCGCCTTCACGCCGAAGGCCAGCGGCAGGAGCGACGCGCACCCGATCGAGAGGCCGAAGAGGCCGAGCGCGGTCGGGTCGGCGAAGGGACCGGGCGACGGGGCGGCGGACGTGGACATCGGCGCACTGGCTACCACGGGCACCGCAGCGCGTCAGCGACGCGATGAGGGCGTCGGCAAGGCGCTGCCCGCGGCTGGCAAGAAATGGCCAGCAGCGCGCGCGACGGCGGCGAAATCCGCGAGGTCCGGCGCCGCCGCGGCCGGCACGACGCCTGCAACGAGGCAGAGCGGAGGATTCATGCCGCAACCGTCCACTCGTCGTCGTCTCTCGTCTCTCGCCCTTCGCGGCGTCCTCGCCGGCGCGCTCACGCTCGTGGGGCTCGCGTGCAGCCTGGACGCGACCCAGGCCCCGACACCCGCCGCGAGCGCCGAGGCGCGGTCGCTCCGGCTCCGCGTCGTGGACAACGGCTCGCGCGAGGGCCTCGCCCACGCCGAGGTGAGCCTGGTCGACGGCGCGCACGCCGTCCTCGCGCACGCCCGCGCGGATCGCGACGGGCTCGTGACGCTCCAGGTCCCGGCGTCGGGCAAGCTGAGCATCACCGCCGCGAAGCGCGGCTACTCGCTCGGCGTCACCGGCGTCGTCGACGGCAAGCTCCCGGACGGCGAGGTCATCTTGGCGGTCGATCCGCTCCAGGCGGTGACGTCGAGCGACACGAGCCGCGCTCCGGGGAACGCGGCGGTCGACACGGAGATCGGCCGCAGCGTGATCCCGACGAGCGGCTCGACGACGACGACGGTCTTCCACTTCCAGGGCCCGAAGATCGACGCCGAGCACTACAGCGTGCCCTTGTTCGGAGCGGCAGGCGCGGCGTACCGCGTGGGAGAGGTCGACGCGATCACGCTCGCCCCCCTCCCCGCGGGCGCGCGGGTCGCGCACGTGCCGGACGACGGCGTGCTCGTGCACGAGCTCTCGGCCGAGGGCCGCGCGGCCGCCGGCGGCGCGGGCGTCCTCCTCACGGTGACACGCCTGGACGACGAGCCCACCCAGAAGGCCCCGCCCGCCGCCGGTGATGGCACGAAGCCGGCGATGATCACGGTCCCCGTCGGCTCGGGCTCGACCGTCACCGTGGGGCAAGGGGTCCCCGACACCTGCGGCCCGGCCGGCTCGACCTGCATCCAGTTCTCGCAGACGACCGGCAACGTTCAGACGTTCTGCCCGCCCGCGACCAACCCGCCGTATTGCACGGTGAGCTTCACGGCCTCGGTGGGCGTGACGGTCGGCGTCGGGGTCGAGATCTCGGGGTCGGTCTCGGTCGGCGCGGGGATCAACGTCTACCCCACCGGCTACGGAACCTTCGAGTGCAAGGTGAAGGGCACCGCGTGCGCGTGGGCTCAGCCCGGTCACTACGTCGCCACCCAGACCTGGGGCCTCTGCCGTCCGCCCTACAGCCCGTTCGCCTATCCCTGCTGGAAGACCGTCCAGGTGTGGGTGCCCGACCCGTGCGGCGGCGGCGGCATCGACTACCCGAACCTCGGCCTCTCGAGCGGGATGTGCACCTGCTTCAACTGGAGCGCGGTGATGGACAAGATCAAGGAGTGCCCGATGGACGGCGGCGCCGACGCGCGAGCCGAAGGGGGCTCGCGCTGAACGACGCGCGGTCGCCCGGGGGAGCGCCTCCGCGCCCCCCTCGGACCCCCTGGCGCCTCTCGCGGATCACTCCGCGGGGGGCGCGGCCGCCGAGGCCATGCGCGAGCGCACCTCCTCGACGCTGAGGTCCTGGAGGTGCGTCGCGATCTGCCACTGGTTGCCGCTCGGGTCCTCGACGAGCGCCCAGCGGTCGCCCCAGAACATGTCGGACGGCGGCGCGAGGACCTTGCCCCCGCAGGCCGCGAGCTTGCCCACCGCCGCGTCGACGTCGGGGACGTAGACGAAGACGTTGCCCTTGGTCGCCTGCGCGAAGCCGCCGGCGTCCGAGAGGAAGAGCTTCGAGTCGCCGATCTTCACGACCGCGAACATGACGCTACCATCCGCATTAGGATATTCGGCCAGCTTCTCGGCGCCGAAGACCTCGACGAGCTTGTCGGCGAAGGCGCGGGCGCCCTTGACGACGAGCTGCGGGGTGATCGCCTGGGTGCCCTCGGGGACGTGGCTCTTCGCGGTCTTGCTCTTGCTCATGATCGGATCTCCTGGTTCGGTGAGCGCGTCGCTCACACCGGGGGAGACTCGGCGACCTCGCGTTCGTTACGACTGGCGTCGACATTTTTCTCTCCTGTAGGCTGAGCGCCGTGACGCACGACGACGACCGCGCCCTCGTCGCCGAGATCCTCGCGGGTGACCGCGCGGCCCTCGCGCGCCTCGTCGCGCGCGAGCACTCGTGGCTCGTCCGGCTCGCGCGGGCGGTGGTGCGCGACAAGGCGGTCGCGGACGAGGTCGTGCAAGACGGGTGGGTCGCGGTGATCCGCTCGCTCGGCTCGTTCGAGGGGCGCTCGTCCTTGCGGACGTGGATGGCCACCATCGTGCTGAACCGCGCCAAGACCGCCGCCGTCCGCGGGGCGCGCACGATCGCCGTGGCCCACCTCGGCTCGGACGTGATCGAAGACGAGGACTCCGTCGACCGGAGCCGCTTCGGCGGGGTCGGCTTCTGGGCCAAGCCTCCAGAACCGTGGGAGAATTCGTCCCCCGAGGCGCTCCTCCACCGGCGCGAGGTGCTGGCCCGAGTCGACGCGACGCTGGGGGAGCTCCCCGACGCCCAGCGCGCGGTGTTGACCCTGAGGGACCTCGAGGGGTGGTCTTCCGAAGAAGTTTGTAACGCCCTCGGCGTGAGCGAGTCGAATCAGAGGGTCCTCCTGCACCGAGCCCGGGCCAAGGTCCGGACGGCGCTCGAGGAGCTGCTCGGACCGGAGTCGCGATGATCACCTGCAGAGAAGCCACCGAGCTCCACACCGCCGCCGAGGAGGGCGCCCTCACCGGCGCCAAGAAGGTCTTCTACGACCTCCACATGAAGATCTGCCCGGGCTGCAAATGCTACCGCGCGCAGCTCCACACCACCGTCGACGTCCTCAAGGGCCTGCCCCCGGAGGAGCCGCCGGCCGACCTCGTGAGCCTCCTCGCGAGCGAGCTCGACGAAAAAAAGTCGTAACGCCGGGCGCGGTGCCGAGTCTCCACCGCATGACCCAGAACCCCTCGTTCCTCGTCTACTCGGCGTCGATGCTCGTCCTCTGCCTCAACATCCTCCTCCTGTGGGCGTACAGCGGGACCGTGCGTGGCAAGACCAAGGTGACGCCGAACCCCGAGGATCTGCGCAGCGTCAACCGCGAGGGCACCCTGGGCGCCGACCCGCCCGAGGTCGCGCGCGTGCTCCGGGCGCATCGGAACGCCACCGACAACATCCTACCCTTCGCGATCCTCGGGCTCCTCTTCGTCCTCTGGGGTGGCAGCCCCCTCCTGACTGCGATCTTCTGCGGCGTGTTCGTCGCGGCGCGGCTCGGGCACTCGCTCTCCTACCTCTTCGAGAAGCAGCCGTGGCGCACCATCACGTTCGTGGTCGGGGGCCTCGACACGCTGGTGATGGTGGGCTTCCTCGCGAAGGCGCTCCTCACCGCGGCTTGATCGTCGGCGCGCGCGTCAGAAGCAGTCGTGGTCGCACGAGGGCAGCGGGGTCTTGCCGCGGAAGCGGATGCTCGCGCTGCAGGTGCGACCGTCGCGCGACACGCAGTACTCCTCCTGCGCGTATTTCGCGCCTCCTTCGACCGCCGCCTCGAGGCGGACGCGCAAGACGAGCGAGCCGTCGGGCAGGAGCCCCACGTCGCGCAGGCTCTTGCCCATGTCCTCGGTGGCGCGAGCGCCGACGTCGATGCGGAAGAGGTCGCCGCCCATCCCGTCGGCGCGGGTCCGCAGGGTGAAGACCTGGCCGTCGTCGCGCTGCACGAAGCGGTCGAGCGACGCCGCCGGGCCCGTGAACGCGCCGTAGCGGCGCTCGCCGAGGTCGAAGTAGCCGAAGAGGCCGCGGCCGCCGCCGAACGCGCCGCCGATCGTCGCGCTCACCCCACCGGGGCCGACCTTCACCGTCGCCGACGCCTCCCCGCGGGCGAGCTCGGCGGTGCCGTCGACGAGGAGGCCGGCGCCGCTCTTCGCCATCGCGAAGCGCGGCAGCACGTCACCCACGCCGTCGAGGGTGAAGCGCAAGGTCGCCGGGTCGACGACCATGAGGTGGTAGCGCGGCGCGCCTGCGCCCGGGATCTGCGCCGGATCGTCGAACATGGAGCGGTCCATGCGCTGGGTGTCGAGGTACGCGACCGCGCGCGCGCCGTCGGGGGTCACCGCGACGGGGCCGAAGCCGGGGAGGTTCTTGACGAAGCGGAGCGTGAGGTCGGCGCCGACGTCGATCACGCTGACCGGATCGGGATTGGTCCACGTGGCCGGCGCGTTGGCCGGCCGCGCCTCCTCGCAGTAGGTGGGCGACAGGAGCGCGCGCGCGCCGCCGCGGGTCGGCACGATCGGCGCCGCGCAGTTGGGGACGTCGACGCGGGCGTCGCGGAGGGACGCGACGTCGAGGAGGACGACCTCGGTCTTCGGCGCGTGATCCTGCCAGCGCGTGGACCCGACGACGAGCACGCGGCCGCCGGCGAGCGGCTCGATGTCGGTGGGTCCCGACGGCACGGCGACGGTGCCGCGCACGTCGCCGTCGCGGGTCGCGAGGACGAAGACGCGGTCGCGATCTCCGACCACGAGGGCGTCCTCGTCCTGGGTGAGGCGGGCGAGGGTCGCGCCGAGCGTCGTCTTGAACGCGGGCACGACCTTCCACGCGAGCGACGCGCTCTCGAGGCGCAGCGCGCCCACGCCGCGGCGATCGGCGAGCACGACGTACGCGACGTCCCCGCGCCGCGACCACGCGGCGCGCTCGACGACGAACGGGAGCTCCTCGGCCGTCTTCTTCTCGAAGTCGACGAGCACCGTCACCGTGTTGCGCTGCATGATGCCCCACCGACCGTCGGGCGAGAGCGTCATCGCTCCGGTCTCGAGCTTCTCGCCCTCGGCGCCGCCCTGGCTCCGATCGTGGGCGTTCGCTCCGCCCTCGCCTTGCGTGTCCGGCCCCGCCGCGCAACCCACCACCGTCAGCGCGAGCGCGCCGACGCAAAAGACATTCTTCATAAGTTAACCACCTCTCGGGTGAGACGCCCCGACAGGCGGCCGATTCACATGATTTTACTGTAGAAATTCGTTCACACGCGTGTCGTTGGGACTCGTCGTACGGTGTGCGCCATCGTCCCCGAGCCGCGCTCAGGTCGCCTCCGCGAGCCGCTTCATCTCGCCGCTCAACCACCGCCGGAGGTCTTCGTAACAATCTCGGCTCGTCCACGGCGGCTCGCGGAGCCACTCTCTCGCGGCCTCCCGCACGAGCTCGTCGCCGACGGGGCTGCGGACGCGCCCCACCCGCGCCCCCAGAGAGAGCAGCCGCCCAGCCGTCGTGGGAGGTACACGGAGCCCCCGGCGGGTCGCCTCGAGCCCGGCGATCAGCGCTGCCTCCAAGAGCATCGCGAGCTGGCGGCGCGCGGCGCGCGCGTACACGTCGTCGCGCTGCGCCTCGCTCGTGCAGAGGATCCGCTTGCCGAAGGCCGGCACGGTGACCCACGCGTCCAGATCGGCCTCGACCCACGTGGTCGGCCAGCTCGCGGGCGCCAGCCACTCGAACAGCATCTCGGCGATCTCGCGCTCGAACCCGAGGTCGGAGGCCATCCGCTCCACGGCCTCGTGCAGCTCGGGCAGCACCCTCCGCGCGTGGCGCTTGCAGCGCTCGGCGAGGCCGTCGGTCCGCGGTCCTCGCGCCTGTCGGCGGCCCGCGCCGGCGAGGAGCGCGAGGGCGGAGAACGCAGCGAAGATCGGGGCGCAGACGACGGACGGAGGGAACGGCTCCCCCGGCTCCGGCTCACCCGCGTCGAGCGACTCGACCAACATCCCCTCCTCGAGGTCGAAGGCCCCGCCGTCGGTTCGATGGACGCTCAGCGCTCGCACCCCCTTCGCGTGCGTTTCGGCGGGGATCATCGCTCGCCCATCGACCGCGTAGCGCCCTGCCGTCTCGATGCAGAAGAGCGCGACCGGATCGGTGAGGGAGGTGACGCCGTCGATCGCGATCGACTGGCTGCTCGGGTGAGCGCCCAGGATCCGGTGGCGCGTCGGCCTCGCCGCGACGGGTGGGTGCTTCGGGCGCATCACCCGGCACGATACACCCGCCCAACTGTTGCAATAATGCAACGATATGGTGCTTCTGACGAATATTGTTCCTCGGCTCGGGAGAATGCATGGTAGTGCGACCCTCAAGGAGCCAACGACCCATGAACCTCTCGTCCGTCCGCATCGTCCTCGGCGCCGTCTCGCTCGGCGTTCTCCTCCTCGCCTGCGACAACGACCCCGCGAAGGGCAAGGCCGTCGCCACCGCGGCCCCGGCCGCGAGCACCGCCAGCATCACCGCCGCCACCACGACCGCGGGCTCGGCCAACTACACCTTCTCGAACGACGGCTCCCAGGTCGCGTTCGTCGGCGCCAAGGTCACCGGCAAACACGACGGTCGTTCGGCACGTTCAAGGGCACGGTCGCGGTGCCCGACGGCGACCTCACCAAGGCCCAGGTCAAGGTGGAGCTCGACACCGCGTCGATCACGACCGACACCGAGCGGCTCACCGGCCACCTGAAGAGCGACGCGTTCTTCGACGTGACGAAGTTCCCGAAGTCGACGTTCACCTCGACCGCGATCAAGGCGGGCGGCGACAAGGGCGCGACCCACACCGTCACCGGCAACCTCGAGCTCCACGGCGTCACGAAGTCGATCACCTTCCCGGCGACGATCAAGGTCGTCGGCGAGGGCATCGAGGTCGACTCGGAGTTCGCCATCAACCGCAAGGACTTCCAGCTCACCTACCCCGGCAAGCCGGACGACCTCATCAAGGACGACGTGCTCCTCAAGCTGAAGGTCCGCGGCAAGAAGGGCTGATCCCGACGCGGGAGGGGAACACCTGGACAACGCCCGCGACCCACCCCAAGGAAGAGGGCCAGGCCCTCTTCCATGATCGCCCACCGCGAGCTCGCCCCCCGAGTCCACGAGCTGACCGCGCCGCTCCGTGTCGCGCCCGGCTTCACCCTGCCCGCGCGCTGCACGGTGCTCGGGCTGGACGACGGGACGGTCGCCGTGGTCTCTCCCCTCCTCTTCGACGACGACGCGGCGCGCGCGATCGAGGCGCTCGGCGCGGTGAGCCTGATCGTCGCCCCCAACCGCTACCACCACCTCTTCGCGGGGCAGGCCAAGGCCCGGTGGCCGGCCGCCCGCCTCGTGGGCGCGCCCGGGCTGGCCGAGAAGCGGCGCGACCTCGCGCTCGAAGGCGTCCTCGGCGAGGCCGGAGCCCTGCCCCAGGAGCTCGAGGCGATCGTGATCGAGGGCGCGGCCTCGGTCGGCGAGGTCGCGCTCGCCCACCACGCGACGCGGACGCTCGTGGTCACCGACCTCGTCTTCCACGTGCTCGCGCCCGAAGGCGCGCTCACGCCGTGGATCCTGCGCGCGGTGGGCGCGCACGGGAAGCTCGCGCAGGGCGTCGAGTGGCGCCTCTTCACGCGCGATCGCGGCGCGGCGGCGGCGAGCGTCGCGCGCGTCCTCGCGTTCGAGGCCGACCGGCTCCTCATGGGCCACGGAGAGCCCGTCGTCGGCGACGTGCGCGCGCGGCTCTCGGCCGCCCTCGCGTGGATGCGCGGCCCGAACGGGTGAGCGCTCCTCCGCGGCGGGCGACGCCGACCGCGGGAGGCTCGGAGATCGTCGAGCCAGCGCTCGTCGCGGAACCTCGCGAGGAGCCGCTCGGCGTGAAGGGCGGCGTCTCGGAGGACCTGCCCTTCCCTGCGGCGCCGCCGAGCCTTACGTTCCAGCGAGGCCATGGCGCCGTCGGATGCCCACGGGAGGTTCTTGCAGCTGCGCGCGATCGCGCGCGGCAGCCGCGAGGCCGCGACGGCGCGCGTGCGCGACGCGTTCCAGGACGCGGGCGCCTTCATCACCGACGTCCACTTCTTCTCCGGCGTCCAGACGGTGCTCCAGTTCGAGGTCGACGCCGAGCGCGTGGCCGCGCTCCACCGCGCGCTCGAGGGAGCGGGCGTCGAGCTCGACGCGAGCGGAGCGGCGGCGCTCGAGCGCGCGCGCTTCGCCACCGGCGAGCTGCAGGGCACGATCGCCGTCACCTTCGCGGACGGCGACCCGGATCTCACCCACGAGATTCCATCCGTTCCGGGATAGTCTGCCCGGGGCGGCAGGGGCGCGGGAGAGGCCCTGGCTCGCTAGTCACGCCTAGGGCGTGTCCCTGAACGGGTTCGGTCTTCCCGTGCCCGTGCCCGTGCCCGTGCCCGTGCCCGATCGGGTCCGAACGGAAGTTCTTGTGGTCACTGCACGAGGTTTCCATCGGGTCGGCGGCGTGCTCCATTGGGC
>JAEUKG010000668.1 GCA_016794325.1 Myxococcales bacterium
TGTGCCGTGCTCGTCGATTGCAGTCCGGCGTCCACGACGGCCGCGTGGGTCGCGCGCCTGGCCCCGCTCGACGTTCCGTTCGGCGCCTACGCGAACGCCGGCACCCCGGAAGAGGCGCTCGGTTGGGGCAAGGACCCGGACGCCGAGGCGGAAAGATACCTGGCGTGCACCGCGTCGTGGGTCGACCTCGGCGCGACCATCGTCGGCGGTTGCTGCGGGACCTCGCCGGCCCACGTCGCCGCGCTCGCGCGGACGTTCGGACCGACGATCAGGTGAGGCGCGCTTCGGCCTTGTCCAGCCAACCGTCGAGGGCCTTCAGGATCTCGGAGTTGCCGTCCTGCCGGTAGTCCGCCAGCTTCGCCTCGCAGGCGGGGATCGCCTCTACGAACTCGGCGACGGTGCGCGGGTCTTCCAACGAGTCGGCCGCGCGCCCGTAGCCCTCGTGCTGCAGGTAGCGGGCGTTGAGCACTTGCTCGAACTGGCGCTCGAGCGGCACCGCGAGCATCGGCTTGTGGAGGTAGACCGCCTCGCCCATGAGGGTGAATCCCCCGCCGGCGATCACGCCGCGCGCGCTCGCGAGATCGGCGATGAACCCGGTCTCGCTGAACGGTCGATCGGTGAGGGTCTCGTCGACCACGTCGGCGGTGATCGACCGCTTCATCCCGTAGATGCGGCAGGGCAGCCGCGTCTTCTTCAGCGTGTCGGCGAGGCCCTCGTTGCCCTCGGCCGTCTGGTAGACGAGGAGGTGGTCGCCCCGCGATCGCGCCGCCGCGAGGATCTCGGGCCGGAGGATCGGCGGGACGAGCTTGGTCTTCGCCCGCCGCACCGGCGGGTAGAAGAAGGTCGTGATGAGGTACTCCTCACAGAAGGGGAGCTTGGTCTTGATGAAGGCGCGGGTGAGCTCGAACTCGGCCCGGTACCCCTCGAGCATCGCGTCCGAGTGGGTGCACCGGTTGATGATCTGCATGTTGTCGATCGAGACGATCGGGATCCGGTGCATCTGCCCGTACAGGTACGTCCACGACTCGAAGTCGCTGATCACGACCTCGGGTTTGAACTCCCGGATGAGGTCGAAGTACGCTGCGATGTTCTTGGGCAGCCCCGTCGCCCCGGTGAGGACGTTGGACCACAAGGTCTTGCCGAGCCGCACGCGGTTCTCGTCGTAGATCATGTGGAGGCCGTGGATCTTGTTGACCCCGTCGAAGCGCTTCTTCAAGAAGTCGGTCGCCCGCCCCGAGGCCATGATCTCGACCTCGTGCTTCTCCCCGACGAGGTGCTCGAGCACCACCCGCGAGCGCATCGCGTGCCCCATCCCTTCGCCCACCACGCCGTAGAGGATCTTCATGGCCCCCGAGAATACCGCGTCCCGCCGCCGCCGGCGCGTCTACGTCGAGATGATGCGGCACGAGGAGCTGATCGCGCCGCCGGCGATGTCGGTCGTGACGCGCTGGGGCGTCGGCGTCGTGCTCGCCGTGCGGCCGTGGGATCTCGACGGCCTGCCCCGCGTCCTCGCGGTCCTGCACGAGGCCGGCGTCGACGTGACGCTCTGGCCCATGCTCGCCGACGAGGCCGGGCGGTGGGCGAGCGCGTGGAACGCCGAGCCCTTCGCGGCGATGGCGGAGGAGGTGCTGAAGACCGCCGCGGCCGCGGGCTCCGCCGGCGCCGCGGCCGGGCTCCTCGTCGATCTCGAGCCGCCGATCGAGCGGATGCGGGCGTGGCTCGCGCGCCCGCTCGCCGACGTCGTCCGCGACCTCGCGTCGCGCCGCCCGCCCGACCGCCTCGCTGGCGGCGCGCGCCTCGCCGCGCTCGTCGCCGAGGCGCGGGCCGGCGGTCGGGACGTCGAGGCCGCGGTCGCGCCGTTCCTGGTCTTCGATCGGGTCGACGTCGGCCGCTGGGCGCGGGTCCTCGGCACCCCTCTCGATGCAGAATACACGCATGTGACGGCGATGGCGTACACGTCGATCCTCGAGGGCTGGTCGCGGGGCGTGCTCGCCCGCTCCGACACCGAGGCCCTGCTCGGGGTCTTCGGCGAGCGCGCGCAAGGGAAGGTCGGCGCGCGGGCGGGGCTGTCCCTGGGCGCGGTCGGCCACGGCGCGCTCGGCACCGAGCCCTGCTACCGCGACGTCGGGGAGCTCGCCCGCGACGTCGCGATCGCGGTCCACTCCGGCGTCGACGATCTCGTCCTCTTCGAGCTCGCCGGCGTGCTCGCCCGCCCGCCAGCGCACGCGTGGATGGAGGCGTTCACGCGCACGCCCGCCGCCGCGCCCCCCGACGCGAAGAAGCGGGTGCGCCTCCTCACCCACGCGATGAGCCTCGCCGGCCGGTGACCCAACTGCCCAAGGTGGCATGGTCTGGCACGCGCGCGTCTCAGTGATTTCATGCGCTTACGCGTGGCACAACGGGTGCTTCCGCGGCGGCGCATGGCCCCTCGGCTCACCCACCTCGGCGCTGGCGCCCTCCTCGCGCTCGTCGCCGCGTGCTCCTCGACGTCCTCCGATCCGGCCGCGCCCGCCTCCTCGCCGACGAGCCAAGGCGATCCCGCCCCGCCGAACCCGGGCCCGCCGCCGCCCTACCAGCCCGACGAGAGCACCGCGCTCGTCCTCGGCGTGCAGGACGAGAGCTTCGTCCAGACCGTGTACGCGCGCCTCTCGGTCATGGTGCTCACCGTGAGCATCGACGGCAAGCCGGCGTACGAGCGCGAGCTCACGCCGTCCGAGCTCCGCGCGAACCCCCACGAGGTCACGGTGCGCCCGCCGAAGGATCGTCGCGACGCCGCGGTCGAGGTGCGCCTCGAGGGGTTCTTCGACGCCGCGAGCCAGCCCGACGGGCAGCCGCGCGGCGCGGCGGGGGTCGTGCGCCTCGCGCGCACCCGGTTCGTGCCCGGCGAGACGCGCCTCTTGCCGCTCCGCCTCGAGGCGCGCTGCGCGTCGAACCCGCCGATGTCGGCCGGCGGCCCGCCGCCGATCACCGGGCCCACGTGCGCGGCGCCGCTCACGTGCATCGGCGCCCGCTGCGAGTCGAGCGACGTCGCGACCGCCGACCTCCTGCCCTACAAGGCGAGCTGGTGGACGCAGCTCCCGGACAAGTGCCGCGACGCCGGGGCGCCCGAGGTCGCGCTCGGCCCCGGCGACCGGCCGTTCGCGCCGCTCACGCCGGGCGGGACGCTCGTCACCGAGGCGGGGCCGCCGGGCGGCCACCACCGCTGGGGGGCGGTGAAGGCCAAGGGCCTGTCGCAGCTCGACACCACGACGACGATCAAGAGCACGCTCGTCGACACCGGCGAGTCGGTGGCGACGAGCCAATACGCGTTCTCCTACGGGAGCCTCGACGCGGGCGGGTGCACCCTGTCGCCGCTCCGCTACCAGCTCGACTTCGGGCCCGGGCAGTGGGCGCGCTTCGCGGGCAAGCAGCTCGACGTGACGGTGGAGCTCACCGACACCGCGGGCCGTCGCGCGCAGGCGACGACCCGCGTGGAGATCGCGGCCCAGCCGAAGAACCCCGAGCTCCCGCACTGCCTCTGAGGGCAGCCGCGCGTCAGGCGTAGAGCTGGGCGTCCGGCGCTCGACGCTCGGCCTTGTCGGCCGCGCGCGGGCGCTCGTACATGAAGTCGCGCGTCCACGGGTAGCTGTCGTTCACCCCGTTCGACATCACCATCTGGATCAGGTTCATGTGCCCGCTCTTGAAGCCGGCGACGACGGACGCGAGGTAGAACTCCCAGGTGCGCATGAAGCGGTCGTCGAACCCGAGCCTCCGCTGGATGAGGTCGTAGTTCTTGAGGAAGTTCTTCCGCCAGTGGTGGGCGGTGAGGGCGTAGTGCCGGCGGAGGTTCTCGACGTCGAGGACGTTGTAGCCGCGGTCCGCCGCGCGCGTCGTCATCCCCTCGAGGGAGTTGAACCAGTAGCCGGGGAACACGTGCTTCTCCACGAACGGGTCGGAGCCGGTCGCCTCCTTCATCTTGCTGATGCAGTGGAGGAGGACGATCGCGCCCGGCGCCGAGAGCGACTTCACCTTGTCGTAGAACTGATCGATCCGGCTCTCGCCGATGTGGCACATCATCCCCACGCTGACGATCCGGTCCCACTTGGGCGCGTCGGGCAGCTCGAGGTAGCTCTGCACCTTCACGTGCACGTCGAGGCCGCGCCGCTTCGCCTCCTCGCGGATGTAGGCCGCCTGGTTGTCGCAGAGGGTGATGCCGTGGCACTGCACGCCGTATTTCTCGGCGGCGTGGAACATGAGGTGCCCCCACCCGCAGCCGACGTCGAGGAGCTTCTGCCCCGGCTGGAGGTAGAGCTTGCGCACCGTGTGCTCGATCTTGTCGTCCTGCGCCTGATCGAGCGACGTGTCTTGGGTGCGGAAGTACGCGCACGAGTACTGGAGCTTCTTGTCGAGGTAGAGCTCGTAGAAGTCGTTGCCGAGGCCGTAGTGGTGCTCGACGTCGGCCTTCTCGCGGGGCAAGGAGCGGGCGATCAGCTTCTGCATCCACGGCCGCATGACCTCGCTCTGCGACAGGTGCAGGTAGGGGCCGGTGAGCGCGAGGAGCGCCTCCTCGAGATCCCCTTCGATGCGGATGGTGCCGTCGACGTACGACTCGCCGAAGCCGAGGCTCGTGTCGAACATCGACCGGTAGAAGGACGTGCGGGTCCGGAAGTGGACGCGCGCGACCGGCGTCCCTCGGCCGAAGCGCGCCGACGAGCCGTCCCAATACCCGAGCTCGAACGCCGTCCCCTCGTACCCGTCCAACATCGAAGCGAGCTTCTTGCGCAAGCTGATCATGTTCCCCTCACTCGGGCGGTCGATGATCCTCGAGCCCGCCCCGTTGTCGACTGCCGTCGGTCCCACGTTCGTCCAGCAGCCCGAGCGCCCCCGGAGGGGAGGACGAGCTCGCCGGCGCCCAGCGTCCAGCGCCAAGCGATGCTTCCGTTAGCACTGGATCTCGGCGGCGTCTCCCCTGGAAGTTTCGATTTGCGCGTTTTGAAAAGTGGGTCAGTCTGCCCTGCCCGACGGGGGACCCTGTACGCCGGAGGCCCGAGTTGTCGCACAACGTTCTTGCCCCTTTCGTCCGCGGCGCCCGCACCGTGGCGGTCTTCCTTCCGGTCGCCCTCGCGGCCTGCGCCTCCAGCACGAGCGCCCCCGACGGTGAGGCGGCGGCGTCGAGCGCCCGCATCGTGCGCGGCACGAACTCCGACGACACGCAGAACGCGGTCGTCCTCCTCATGCACCTCGACATGAAGTCGGGCGAGGTCGGCAGCTGCACCGGCACGCTGCTCGCCCCGAAGCTCGTCCTCACCGCGCGACACTGCGTCGCCAAGACGGACGAGGGCGCGCTCTGCAGCCCCGCGGGCTCGCCGATCCAAGGCGCGAAGGTCTACAGCAACCACGCCGCCGACACGCTCTACGTGTACACCGGCACCAAGCGCCCGTCGTTCGGCCCGAACATCCTCAAGGAGGCGGCGGGCCGCGGCGCGAGCCTCTTCGTCCCCGACGCCAAGACGCTCTGCGACGCCGACATCGCGCTCGTCGTGCTGCAGGAGCCGGTGAAGGACGCGCAGATCGCGCCGGTGCGCCTCGACGCCGACCCCGAGAAGGGGGAGACGTACACCGCGGTCGGCTGGGGCATCACCGACAAGACGCAGGAGCCGTCGACCCGTCAGCAGCGCACCGGCATCAAGATCCTCGAGGTCGGGCCGGGCCGCGACGTGTCGAAGAACGAGTTCTTGGTGGGCGAGGGGATCTGCTCCGGCGACAGCGGCGGCCCCGCGATCTCCGAGAAGGGCTCCGTCCTCGGCGTCGTGTCGCGCGGCGGCAACGGCACCGGGAGCCAGGGCGCCTCCGGCTGCATCAACGCACAGAACATCTACACGAAGGTCGCGGGCTACAAGGACCTGGTCCTTTCGGCGTACGCCGAGGCCGGCCAGGACCCGTGGATCGAGGGCCAGCCCGATCCGCGGCTCGCCAAGGTCGGGGAGGCGTGCGAGGCGAACGAGGCCTGTCGCTCGGGCGCGTGCGAGGCGAACGTCTGCGCCCAGAAGTGCGACGACGGGAGCGCCTGCCCCGACGGCCAGGTGTGCACCGCGGGCATCTGCAAGGTGCCGCCTCCGCCGCCGAAGAAGACCGACAGCGGCGGCAGCGGCGGCGGCGGGTGCGCGTCGGCTGGCGGCAGCGCCGGGTCACTCGGATCGCTCGGCGCGGTCGTCGCGCTCGCGCTCGCCCTCGTGCTCCGCCGGCGCCGCGCCGTCTGAGACGCGCAGCGCCACGCTCTCGGGCATCATCCGCCGGATGAGGCCCGCCATCGACGTCGCGGCGCCGCGGAGCAGCTCGCGCAGGCGCCCCACCGCGCGATCGGCGGGCTCACCCTCGAGGTCCACCTCGAAGATCACGACGTCGCCCTCCTGCGCCACGAGCCGCGCCCCGACCTGGGTGAGGATCGCGCGCATGGGCTGGTTCGACGAGAGCACCTCGGCCCGGAAGCAGCGCACGCCTTTGTCCCACGCGACGTGGGCGAGCTCCGTCAGCAGGTGCCGACCCACGCCCTTGCCCTGCATGTCGTCGACGACGGTGACCGCGGCCTCCGCGGCGTCGGGCCGCCCGACGAGCCGCACGAAGCGCGCGATCCCCACCCCGCGCTCCTCCTTCATGTCGGGCGTGGGCACCGTCGCCGCGATCGCGACGTGAGTATCCTGATCGACACAGGTGAGGTAGCGCAGGACGTCCTCCGAGGGCTCGGTGACGGCGCTGAGGAATCGCCGCATGCGCGTCTCGGGCGAGAGGTGGCGGATGGCCTCCGCGAGCTCCTCCCGGTCGTCGGGGGTCACCGGGCGCAGGGTGAGGGGAGTCCCGTCGTCGAGCGTCCGCTCGACGCGCCAGTCGGGCCCGAAGGCGAGCTCGTCGTCAGCCACGGGGCCTGCCCGAGCCAGGGCGAGGCCCCGGCGAGGCCGAGGCGACGGCGCCTCCGCCGAGAGGACGATGGAGGTCGATGACGGACAGGGTAGGCGCGCCTGCGACCTTCATGCGGAAGCCCATGAGAATGGTTGCCTTCCCGTCACCTACCACCCGGTACACTCTTCGTCGATGCGCCACACCGAAGCCCTTCGCCGAGTCGCCTTCGTCCTCCCCGTCCTGCTCGCTGGTGCCGTCTATGCGTGCGGCTCGAGCGGAGACGATAGCACGTTCGGCGGCGCGGGAGGCGACGCCGGGTCGAGCGGATCGAGCGGATCGAGCGGCGAGAGCAGCTCGAGCTCGAGCGGGTTCTCGAGCGGCTCGTCGAGCGGGCAGAGCGACGGCGGCTTCGACCAGTGCGCGACGGCGAAGGCGGAGGCCAAGCGCACGCCGGTGTACATGCAGATCATCATCGACGGCTCGGGGAGCATGGACAATGCGCCCACCGAGGCCGATCCCCGCGACGGCAACAAGCAGCACGGCCGCAAGTGGATCGCGGTGCGCGAGGCGCTCATCTCCTTCTTCGACCAGCAAGCGGCCGCGCCCGACACCTCGTTCGGCGCCGGCCTCTATCTCTTCTCGAGCACGGTGAGCAAGTCGGAGACGGCGGTCGACGTGCCGATCAAGGTGATCGATCCCACCCACGCCACCGCGCTCAAGGCGCGCATCCTTCCGCCGTCGCTCCCCTCGGGCGGCACGCCGCTGCTCGAGTCGATCCAGGGCCAGCTCCCGCTCCTCAAGTCGTTCGCACCCACCGCGCCCCTCGAGCTGAACGGCAAGCGCGTCCTCGTCGCGATGACGGACGGCGTGCCCAACGGCGGCACCACCGCGCAGAACACGTGCGTGACCACCGCCGACAGCGCGTTCAAGGGGACGCCGCAGGTGACCACCTTCGCCGTCGGCGTCGGTGATCCGACGGCGTCCACGACCAACTACGACGAGGTCTTCATGGGGCGCCTCGCGGTCGCTGGCGGCGCCCCGACCGCGGGGTGCACGCCCGGCTGGAACGAGCTGTCGCCCATGACGCAGAAGCCCTGCCACCTCCAGGTCACCCCGGGCGCCAAGACGTCGGCCCAGATCCGCGACGAGTTCCTCGCCGCGATCAACGGCATCCGCAACGCGGTCACCTCGTGCGAGTTCGCGCTCGCCAAGCCGCCGGGCGGCGGCGAGGTCGACCCGTCGAAGGTCAACGTCGTCTACACCGACGGGTCGGGCAAGGAGACCACGCTCTCCAAGGACGGCACCAACGGCTGGTCGTACGACAACGACGCCGCCCCCACGAAGGTCATCCTCAACGGCCCGGCGTGCGACAAGCTCAAGGCCGACAGCAAGGGCAAGATCGACATCGTCCTCGGCTGCAAGACCAAGGGCACGACCTGATCCGCGCCTGACGCGGGGCCGACGCTTTCGCCCCCCGCCGCCGAGCGCCTTGGTACCATCGACGCGATGGAAACCTTCGACCTCTGCATCCTCGGCGCGGGCCCCGGCGGATACGCGGCCGCGATGCGCGCGCACGACCTCGGCAAACGGGTCGCCCTCGTCGAGCGCGGGCGGGTCGGCGGCGCCGGCATCCACTCGGGCGCCCTGTCGTCGAAGACGATGTGGCACCTGTCCAACGACGTCTTCCGCGCCCTGCGCACCGATCGCGGCTACCGCGCCCGCGAGCTCGAGGTGTCGTACGGGGACGTGATGGCCGAGGTGCGCGAGGCGGTGGACGAGCGGCGCGCCCTGCTCGAGAAGCAGCTCGCGCGCTTGACGGCGCCCTCGGCCAAGGGCGGCGTCGTCACCCTCGTGCAGGGCGACGCGCGGTTCCTGTCGCCGACCGAGGTCGAGGTGAAGGGCACGGACGGCTCGGCGCGCACGATCACCGCCACGAGCTTCCTCGTGGCGACCGGGTCGACGCCCCGCGTGCCCGACGGCATCGAGGTCGACGGCGAGCGCATCATCACGAGCGATCACATCGAGGCCCTGCCCACGTTCCCGAAGAGCATGGTCGTGGTCGGCGCCGGCGTCGTCGGGTGCGAATACGCGACCATCTTCGCGAACTTCGGCAAGACGAAGATCAACCTCATCGATCGCCAGCCCCGCATCTTGCCCTTCGAGGACGAGGACGTGGCCGAGGTCGTGGCGACGAGCTTCGAGAAGCTCGGGGTCACGATCCACCGAGAGAGCAAGCTGAAGGAGATGCGCGTGAAGGACGGCCACGTGGAGTACGTGGTCGAGAACCCGCGCGGCGAGAAGGAGACGATCCTGGTCGAGCGGGCCCTCGTCTCCGTCGGGCGGGCCCCGGCCATCGGCGGCCTCGGGCTCGAGGCCATCGGGGTCAAGGTGGAGCGCGGCGCGATCGTCGCCGACGAGACGCGGACCTCGGTGCCGAACATCTACGCCGCCGGCGACGTGACGATGGACGTCGCGCTCGTGAACGTGGCCGAGCTCGAGGGCCGGCAGGCGGTCGAGCGCATGTTCGGCCTCGATCCGGCGCCGATCCGGTACGAGGCGCTGTCGGCGATCATGTTCCTCAAGCCCGAGGTCGCGAGCGTGGGCCTGAACGAGACCCAGGCGCGGGCGAAGAAGGTCCCCTACAAAGTCGGCAAGGTCGAGAACCGCCTCATCAACCGCTACATCGCGATGCGCGAGACCGAGGGCTTCATCAAGCTCCTCGTCGCCATCGACGAGCCGCACCGCATCCTCGGCCTGCGCGTCGTCGGCGCCGAGGCGTCGAGCGCGATGCAGGGCATCGCCTTCTTGATCGACATGGGCGGCAAGGTCGCCGACATCGAGACGTGTTGCCACCCGCACCCGGCGATCCCCGAGGGCGTGCAGGAGTGCGCGCGCGCGATCCTCGGGCGCTCGATCCTCAAGGCCGACGTCTTCGGCCCCGATCGCCTCTTGCACTGCGCCGAGGGATGACGACCTTGTAGGCGAATGGCGGACGCCCCGAAACAGCAGAGCTTTCGCGAACGTACGCGCGAGAGCTTGGGCTACGTCGCGCGCACGGCGCGCCTCGTGTGGCGGGCGTCGCGGCGGCTCTCGATCGCCTACGTCGCGCTCACCCTCGTCGCGAGCGCGCTCCCGCTCGGCGTCGCCTGGGTCGGCAAGCACCTGGTCGACGCCGTGGTCGCGCGCGACGAGCACCTCGCGCTCCGCTGGGTCGTGGTCGAGCTCGCGCTGGTGGCGGGGCAAGCGACGGCCACCCGCGGCCTCGGGCTCTGCCGGCAGATCCTCGGCTCGCGCCTCGGCGTCGACGTCAACGTCGCGATCCTCGAGCGCGCCGCCAACCTCGAGCTCCGGCATTTCGAGGACTCCGAGTTCTACGACCGGATGACCCGCGCGCGGCGCGAGGCGTCGTCGCGCCCGCTCGCCCTCGTGAGCGACGTGTTCTCGCTCGTCCAGAGCGCGCTCACCCTCGCCGGATACCTCGCGCTCCTCCTCGCGTTCAGCCCCTGGGCCGCCCTCGTGCTGCTCGTCTCGACGGTGCCGGCCACGCTCGCGGAGGTGAAGTACTCGAAGGTCCTCTTCAAGATGCGCAACTGGCGCTCGCCCGAGAGCCGCAAGCTCTACTACCTCGAGCACGTGCTCGCGAACGACGAATACGCCAAGGAGATCAAGCTCTTCGGGCTCGGCTCCCTCTTCCTCGGCCGCTACAAGGACACCGCCGAGTCGTTCCACGCCGAGGACTCGCGGCTCGCCACGAAGAAGGCGGGCGTCACGCACGGCCTCTCGCTGGTGGCGACGCTCGCGCTCTACGCCACCTACGGCTTCGTCGCGGTGCTCGCGGCGCGCGGCGACATCACCCTCGGCCAGATGACGATGTACGTGCTCGCGTTCCGCCAGGGCCAGTCGTCGTTCCAGTCGCTCCTGTCGGCCATCGGCTCGATCTACGAGCACAACCTGTACATGTCGAACCTCTTCACCTTCCTCGGCGACGTTCGGCCGCCCGACGAGGGCAGGGCGCTCCTCGCGCCCGAGCCGTCCGTCGCGCTCGCGCCCTCCGCGCCCGAGCCGTCCGTCGCGCTCGCGCCCTCCGCGCCGGGCCCGCACGGCGCCGAGGTGCGCTTCGAGGACCTCGGCTTCAAATATCCCGGAAAGGATACTTGGGCGATCCGCCACGTGGACCTCGTCATCCCCCCGGGGCAGAAGGTGGCGCTCGTGGGCCACAACGGCGCCGGCAAGACGACGCTGGTGAAGCTCCTCACCGGCCTCTACGAGCCCACCGAGGGGCGGGTGGTCGTCGACGGCCGCGACGTCCGCGACTGGGACCGAGGCGAGCTCCTGGCCCGCTTCGGCGTCGTCTTCCAGGATTTCAACCAGTACCAGCTCGCGCTGCGCGAGAACGTGGGCCTCGGCAGCGTGCCCCACCTCGGCGACGAGCCGCGCATCTTGCACGCGGCCGAGCTCGGCGGCGCGGCGGAGCTCGTGGGGGCGCTCCCAGGCGGGCTCGACGCCGCGCTCGGGAGCTGGTTCCGCGGCGGCGCGGAGCTGTCGGGCGGCCAGTGGCAGAAGGTCGCGCTCTCGCGGGCGTTCATGCGCGACGACGCCGACATCCTCGTGCTCGACGAGCCGACCGCGGCCCTCGACGCCGAGAGCGAGCACGCGGTCTTCGAGCGCTTCCAGAAGCTCGCGCTCGGCCGCACCACCCTCGTCATCTCGCACCGGTTCCCCACCGTCCGCATGGCCGATCGCATCCTCGTCCTCGAGGGCGGCGCGGTCATCGAGCAGGGCACCCACGACGAGCTCGTCGCCCAGAAGAAGACGTACGCCAGGCTCTTCGCGCTCCAAGCGCAAGGCTACGCCTGAAGCGCCTGCGCCGCCCCGACCGCTAGGGCGTGTCCCTGAACGGGTTCGGTCTTCCCGTGCCCGTGCCCGTGCCCGTGCCCGTGCCCGATCGGGTCCGAACGGAAGTTCTTGTGGTCACTGCACGAGGTTTCCATCGGGTCGGCGGCGTGCTCCATTGGGC
>JAEUKG010000683.1 GCA_016794325.1 Myxococcales bacterium
TGGCCCACCCCTCGTTCATGATCTTGGTCTGCATCTGCGGAGTGAAGTAGAGCGCCTCCTCGCGGATGATCTCGAGGACGTCGCGCTCCCACCGCTCGAGCGGCGCGTGCTCCAGCAAGAACGCGAGGACGTCGCGCTCGGGGTGCTCGGGGAAGCGCTTCGCCTTCTCCTTCTGCGCGGCCATCTTCTGCCGCTGCTCCTCGAGGTACTCCTCGGGGTTGATGAAGGACTCCATGTAGTCCTTGGACTTGAGGCGCGGGATCTCCGGCGCCGAGTCGTCGGCGTCGGGATCGGGGCGGGTGCGCTTCCCCGAGAAGGCGGCGTGGGGGTCGATGAGGTTCTCGATCGACAGGCAGTGGTCGACGAACTCCTCGATCTTGTTGATGCCGTGGCGGGCGACGTGCTTGCGCACGCGCGACCCGTGGTTGGCCATCTTGTCGATCCACCGGCGGTTCGGGTCGTAGTTGGCCGGGCGCGCGGCGGGGTTCACGGTGCGGCCGCCGGTGTCGAGGTCGGTCGACCGGAAGCAGTAGTTGTTCTTGAAGAAGTCCACGTGGGCGTACACGTGCGCCATCACGAGCTTCTGGTCGACGAGCGAGTTGCCCTCGAGGAGGTAGGCGTACGAGGGGTTGTTGTTGATGACCATCTCGTAGATCTTGGAGAGGCCGTACTCGTAGCTCTTCGACAGGCGCTCGTACTCCATCCCGTAGCGCCAGTGCGGATAGCGGTTGGGGAAGCCCCCGTAGGCCGCGATCTCGTTCATCTGGTCGTAGGTGAGGATCTCGAAGACGGTCGGGAAGAAATCGAGCCCGCACTCCGCCGCGATCTTGGCGATCTTCTCTTGCTCGACGCGCAGGTAAGGCGGCAACGCCGTCTTCAGGGCGAACTCGCTCATGCCCCGGAGAATACCGACTATTTGCCGCGGCCGAGGAACTCTTTGATGCTGCCGACGATGGCGTCCTTGTCGCGGATCTCGGAGAGCACGACGCGGTCGTCCTTGCCGAAGTGGTCGCGCAGGTCCTTGATGAACTGGCCGGAGCCGTAGGGGCTCTCGACCTGCCCGTAGGCGAACATGTTCACCCGCGGCAGGAGCTTCTGCTTCATGATGTCGACGCAGGTGAGCGTGTCGTCCATCGACCAGTTGTCGCCGTCGGAGAAGTGGAACGGGTAGATGTTCCACTCCTCGGGCGGGTAGTGGTCGTCGACGAGCTGCGAGCACAGCTTGTACGCGCTCGAGATCATCGTCCCGCCGCTCTCGCGGGTGTGGAAGAACGTGTCGCGATCGACCTCGCGGGCCACGGCGTCGTGGATGATGTAGCGGCTCTCGAGGCCCTTGTATTGGCGCTGGAGCCACGCGTCGATCCAGAAGGACTCGATGCGCACGATCTCCTTCTGCTCGTCGCCCATCGAGCCCGAGACGTCCATCATGTAGATGATGACGGCGTTCGCGACGGGCTCGGCCTCGGTCTTCCAGCTCCGGTAGCGCTTGTCGTCGGGGATGGGGACGATGGTCGGGTTCTCGGGCGAGTACGCGCCCATCGAGATCTGCCGCTTCATCGCCTCCCGGAAGGTGCGGCGGAAGTGGCGGAGCGACTCGGGGCCGACGCGGCGGACGCCGGTGTACCGGTCCTTCGCGTTGATGATCTTGCTCTTGCCCTTGTCCTGGATGTCGGGGAGCTCGAGCTCCTCGCCGAGGATCGACGCGAGCTCCTCGAGGCTGACGTCCACCTCGAGCTGGTGCTCGCCGGCCTCGCTGCCCGCTTGCTTGCCGCCCTCGCCCTCCTCGCCCTCTTGGCCACCCATCGGATCGCCGACGTCCCCGTCGCCCTGGCCGGCGCCCCCTTGCTGCTTGTCGCCGAAGCGGAAGCGGGGGATGTCGATCTGGGGGATGGGGATGGAGACGAGGTCCTTGCCCTTACGGCCGAGCAGCTCCCCGTGCGAGATGTACTTCCGGAGGTTGTCGCGGATCTTGCCCCGGACGATGGCGCGGAACCGCGAGTGGTCCTGGTCGATCTTCAGCGACATCCGAGACCGAGCGTAACACGATTTTTCTCAGCGCAACGGAGTGTCACGCCTTCTTGGCGTCGAGGGCGATCCGGGCGATCCAGAGGCACACGAGCGCGTTGGCGACGACCCACAGCCTCATCGCGAACGGGCCGAAGGCGTAGGCCACCTCACCCGAGAACGCGAGCTGGGCGAGCAGCGCCGCGGTGCCGACCGCGAGCCCGCCGGTGAAGCGACGGGCGCTCCGCGCGCCGAAGAGGAGCGCAGTGAGCACCATGACCGGAGCGGCGCTCGAGAAGAGCAGCCACTTGTGGAGGGCCGGGGCGAAGAGGAGGTCCCACTCGCCGATGGGGCGCATGAGCGCCTCGCCGAGCGGGCGGAGCGCGCCCATGCGGGGCAAGACGTGGAGGGCCGGGAGGAACGGCAGGAGGCCCACCGAGCCGATGAGCGCGCCGAGCGCGACCCCGGGCTTCGCCTCGACCTTGCCGCCCTGCTTCTTGATGCGGAAGACGACGGCGCCGAGGAGCGCGGCGAGGGCGACGAGCCGGAGCATCACGTGGCTCCAGTGCGTGGACGACGTGGCCTTCGCGGCGTCGAGGATGCCGGCGCCGAAGAGCTCCTTCTCGCTCTTCGGGACGGCGGTCTTCTGGAGGGCGGAGCGGACGGCGTCGGGGTCGGTGACGCCTTGCCCGACGAGCATCGCCGCGACGCCGGCGACGTGCGGCGACGCCATGCTCGTGCCGTTGAAGACGCCGTAGATCTCGCACTTGTTCTTGCCGTTCTGGCAGACCGTCTGCTGGGTGACGGAGACGCCGGGCGCGCCGATCGCCACCTGCTTGCCGCGCGACGAGAACCACGCGATGCCGTCGTTCTTGTCGGTGGCGCTCACGGCGATGACGGGCTCGTACGCGGCGGGGTAGCCGACGGAGCGCCCGGAGTTGCCGGCAGCGGCGACGACGACCGAGCCCTTCTTGTGGGCGTAGACGACCGCGTCCTCGACCACCTTGCTCTTCATCGGGCTGCCGAGCGACAGGTTGATGACGTGGGCGCCGTGATCGGCGGCCCAGCGGATGCCCTCCGCCACGTCGGCCATGGTGCCCCAGCCCTGGGCCGAGAGCACCTTGACCGGCATGAGCTTCGCGCAGTTCGCGAGGCCGGCGACGCCGACGCCGTTGTTGGTCGTCTGGGCGATGGTGCCCGCGACGTGGGTGCCGTGGCCTTGGTCGTCGGCGGCGACGTCGTTCTTGCCGACGAAGTTGTACCCGGCGACGCAGGACGTGCCCGCGAGGTCGGTGCCCTTCATGAAGCCGCTCTTGTCGTAGCAGGCGATGCCGGTGTCGACGACGGCGACCGTCACGCCCTGCCCGCACGCGTACTCCCACGCCGTCTCGGCGCCGACCTTCGACATGTGCCACTGCTCGGCGAACTTGGGGTCGTTCGGCGTGAAGTAGGCGTGCGCGAGGTACGTCGGCTCGGCGGACTCGACGCGCGGGTCCTTGCGCAGCCGCTCGAGCAGGCTCGCCTCCGTCGAGGGGTCGACCTCGCCGACCGCGATGTTCGCGTCGTCCTTGATGTCGGGGCTGTTGTCGTGGAGCGAGATGCCGTACTCGCGACCGAGCGCCTCGATCTCGGCGTTGGAGAGGCCGTCCTTCACGTCGACGGTGATGGCTCCGCGGAGCTCGTCGCCCGCGGCGTCGCTGAAGCTCGCCTGCGGGAAGCGCCCGTCGACCAGATCCGGGAGGTACACGATGGGCTCCGCGGCGGCGTGGGCGGGCACGAGCAGCGCGGCGAGGACGGCGGACGAGGCGGCGAGGGCGAGCTTCTTCGGCATCGGGATCCTTCTACGTTCGCGGGCGGGCAAGGTTCTCCCCGCCTCAACCGTCGCCGGAGGGGGGTGATTCCCTCCACGATAAGACGTGGATCTTCCCAGGGTAAGATGGGGGCGTGTGCGGGCGCCGCCTACAACGGGCGACAGCGCCTCACCCCCCGCGTGGCCCGGCCGACCTCAGCCGCGACGCACGAGCGAGCCAGCCGGCACGAGATCGGCCGCGGTCTTCGCGGCGAGCTCGGCGGTGGAGCGGAAGGCGTGGGCGTCGGCGGCGCGCCGCGCCTCGGCGAGCCGCGCGTCGAGGACCGCCGTCGCCGCCGCGGGGTCGCCCGGCGACAGGACGCCCTTCACGAACGCCTCGGCCGCTTTGTAGGAGCTTCGGACGAGGGGGCCGCTCGCGCAATACATGAAGCCGAGGCGCTCGGCCTCGGCCCGGAAGGCCTCGAAGCGCTCGGGCTCGACGTAGCGATCGACCTCGGCGTGTTTGGGCGACGGGCGGAGGTATTGCCCGAGGGTGACGACGTCGACGCGCGCCGCGCGGAGATCGGCGAGCGTGGCGAAGACCTCGTCGTCGGTCTCGCCGATGCCGACCATGATCGAGCTCTTGGTGATGCGCGACGGGTCGCGCTCCTTGACGCGCGAGAGCACACCGAGCGAGCGCTCGTAGCTGCAGCGCACGTCGCGGATCGAGCGCTGGAGGCGCTCGACGACCTCGATGTTGTGGGCCCAGACGTCGGGCTTGGCGTCGACCGTGACGTCGACGTACTCGTGCTTGCCGCCGAAGTCGCCGAGGAGGGTCTCGACGAGGATGTCGGGGCGGAGCTCCTTCAGCCGACGCACGGTGCGCCCGACGTGCTCGGCGCCGCCGTCGAGGAGGTCGTCGCGATCGACCATCGTGAGGACGACGTACTGGAGCTCGAGCTTGGCGATGGCGCGGGCGACGTGCTCGGGCTCGCGGCCGTCGACCGCCCCCCTCGGGTTTCCGGTGGTGACGGCGCAGAAGCGGCAGCCGCGGGTGCAGACGTCGCCGAGGAGCATCACCGTGGCCGTGCCCTCGGCCCAGCACTCGCCGACGTTGGGGCAGCGCGCCTCCTCGCACACGGTGGCGAGATCGAGGGTGCGGAACGTCTCCTTGAGCTTGGTGTAGCTCGGGCCGCCGGGGGCCCGGACCTTCAGCCACGCCGGCTTGGGCGCGAAGCGCGAGGAGGTGGTCACGGAGGGGTGAGTAGCGCCGGCGTGGCGGGGTGTAAAGGCCGTCAGCCGCGGCGGCGGCGGAGGGTGAGGCCAAGGGCGAGCGCGAGCGCGCCGACGACGAGCCCCTCCCCCACCCCCGCGCGCGGCGCCGCCGAGCAGCCGCCTTCGTCGCGCGGCGGGGGCTCGCCGGGGTCGACGGAGCCGGAGCTCGCGCCCCCGTCGTCGCCGCTCGAGCCGCTCGAGCCGCTCGAGCTGGACGCGCCGGCGTCGGGCGCGACCGGCTTGCCCTCCGACGAGGAGGCGGCCGACGCGCAGGTGGTGTCGGACGGGAAGTCCGTGGCGCCGTCGCCGTCGTTGTCGAGCCCGTCGTCGCAGTCGGACTTGGAGCCGCCGAAATACGGGGAAGATGCACGCACCTTGGAGAGGAAGCCGTGGCTCGCCTTGGGCACGTACCCGGACGGAGCGGCGGGATCACGGCGGACGACGCCCCAGCGGTAGGGCTGGCCCGGCTCGTCGAAGGCCTCGTAGAAGATCGTGGCCGTCCACCACGGCCGGGTGAGCATCGCCTCGAGGGTCTTCTTGTAGTACTCGACCTGCGCCGCCTCCTCTTTGGCGTTGCCGGCGGTGGCCTCGAGCCCCGTCTCGGTGAGCCAGAACGGCTTCTTCACCCCGTGCTTGTCCATCTCCTCCTTGAAGGAGAGGGGCCCCTCGTAGACGGTGGCGCCGCCCACCTTCACCACCCGGTGCGACTCGAGCTTGTTGAAGAAGCTGTCGGAGGTGACGCCGGGGCCGCTCGAGCCCGGCGGGCCCGGGAAGCCGGCGTACACGTGGCCGGTGACGACGTCGATCTTGGACGCGGCCGCGGGGAGCACGACCTCCATCCAGTTCGCGTATTCGCCGCCCACGGTGGCGAGGCCGGGGCCGAGGACGAGGCACGCGGGGCACGCCGCGTGGAGGGCGTCGGCGCCGGGCACGAGGACGCGCGAGAGGTAGTCCGCCGGCGTCCCCTCGAAGAACTGCTCGAGGTTCGGCTCGTTCCACAGCTCGTAGTGGGTGACCTTCGATTTGTAGCGGTTGACCGCGGCGGTCACGAAGGACGCGTAGGTTCCGGCCTTGGGCACGTCGTTGAGCGTGCCACCCCCCTTGGTGTCGCCCTGCGACGCCCACGCCGGGGTGTAGGAGAGGACCGCGAGCACCGACAGCCCCTTCGACGTCGCGCGGTCGACGAGCGCGTCGATGACGGACCAGTCGTAGACGCCAGCGGCGGTCTCGATGCCGTACCAGTCGACGTCGATGCGCACCCACTTGAGGCCCGCGCTGCTCGTGGCGTCGACGCCCGTGTCCTTGGACTGGTGGACGTTGAGCCCGAGCTCGGCCGGCGCCGCCGACGCCGGCGCCGCGAGGAGGGCGGCGCCGAGGCCGACGAGCGCGGCCGCGAGCCGGCCGCGGCTCATTTCGGCGCCGTGGTGGGCGCGCACGTCGAGACGCCGGCGCCGACGATCCGGAAGTTGAGCGCTGCCTTGATCACGGTCGTCGACTTGTCGGAGGGGCGGTAGCGCGTGACCTTCGAGCCCAGCTGATCCTTCGGCAGGCCCCCCGCGTTGGGTGCAGTATACACATAAAAGTCGCCGCCGTAGAACGAGAACGCCCAGGCGGCGCCCGAGAACGTGTCGGCGACCTCGGCGGTGGACTTGATGCGCCCGCTCGACTTGTCGATCTCGGCGATGGTGACCGGCGAGGTGGTGAAGAGGCCGTAGAGCCGGCCGTCGCCGGTGCCGGTGAGCTCGGCCGACCGCCCGGCGACCGCGCCGTCGAACGTGCCGATTTGGCTCACCTTGAGGGTGCCGGTGTCGAGCGTCGCCAGCCCCTTGCCGCCCAACGAGTCGCTCAAGAAGAGCGTCTCGCGCGAGGTGCCGACGCCGTCGGTCGAGTACCCCATCCCGAACTGCAGGAAGCCGAGCTGGCCCGACACGAAGTTCGTCGGCTGGCACGCCGCCGTCTTGGTGTCGACCTTGTAGAGGGAGCCGTCGTAGTAGCGCACCCACGCGGTGCCGTTGCGATCGACCGCCATCGACGTCGGGGTCGCGCCGCCCGAGGGGCACGCGATGAGCCCGACCTGCGAGAACGTCGCCGTCTCGGGCTTGAAGCTCACGAGCGCGCTCTGGTCGGTGATCACGTAGATGAGGCGGGTCGCGTCGTTGCACTCACCGGTCGGCTTGCCGGCGTCGCCTCCGCCGAGCGAGCCCGACGAGGCGCCCCCCGACGAGCCCGACGAGGCGCCCCCCGACGTCGTGCCGTCTCCCTCGTCTCCCCCGGACTTGCAGGCCCCGAGGAGCGCGAGCCCCATCCCGACCACGAGCGCAAGACGTCGCATGCTCGGTCATCGTAGCGCATCTTTCGCGCCCTCGCCGCCCCCTTCGGAGGCGCGGGGGGCGTCACGTCGAGGTGGGGTCGCCGCGCATCGCGTAGGGGGCGGTCCACTTGCCGCGCTCGGTGAAGATCGCCGTCACGAGCGCGGCGTCGGTCACGTCGAACGACGGGTTTCGGGCCGAGACCCCCGCGGGCGCGATGGCGACCGGCTCGCCGGGCCCGAAGGAGAAGTGCGTCACCTCGGCGGGCGCGCGCTCCTCGATCGGGATGTCGGCGCCGGTCGCGCACGCGAGGTCGACCGTGCTCCAGGGCGCGGCCACGTAGAACGGGACGCCGTGGCGCTCGGCGAGGCACGCGAGCCCGTAGGTGCCGATCTTGTTCGCCACGTCGCCGTTCGCCGCGATGCGGTCGGCGCCGACGAGGACGAGATCGACGGCGCCGCGCCTCATGAAGTGGGCAGCCATCGAGTCGGTGATAATCTCTACCGGGATACCCTCGCGCTGGAGCTCCCAGGCGGTCAGGCGCGCGCCCTGGAGCCACGGCCGGGTCTCGCAGGCGAGCACGCGCACCGCCTTGCCCGCCTCGTGCGCCGCGCGCACGACGCCGAGGGAGGTGCCGTAGCCCCCGGTCGCGAGGGCGCCGGCGTTGCAGTGCGAAAGGATGGTCGCCCCCGCGGGGACGTCGCGGGCGCCGAGCGCGCCCATGCGGCGGCAGGAGGCCACGTCGTCGTCGTGGATCCCGCGGGCGACGGCGGCGAGGC
>JAEUKG010000688.1 GCA_016794325.1 Myxococcales bacterium
GAGGACGGCCCGACTTTTTCGCTCTTCTGCCATGAGAGAACTGGAGAAACTACGCTGTTGCCGCTGCGAACCGACGGATGATAGCGTGTTCTACGCCCGCCGGGCGCCGCTGTTTTTCGGGGCCGCGCAGCCTGCCCTCACGACAGGGGGAGGTGGCAGACGTGACGCACCTTCGGAGAGCTAATGCGTAACAAGATCATCGCCGTCAACGCCGTCATCGTCATCATCCTCGGCCTCCTGTCGTTCTTCATCGTGCGGCAGCAGGTCATCTCCGCGACGAGCAGCGCCACGCTCCTCTCCGAGCGCGCCAAGCGCGACGTGCAGGGCGCCTCGGCGCGGCTGCAGGTGGACGCGCTGCGGGCCGAGCGCTGGATCGCCTCGAAGGCGATCGAGCCCGCCACGAAGGACGCCGTGTCCCGCGCCACGCCCGCCGCCCGCGGCGACGCCGCGACGGCGGTGTGCGACGCCATCCTCGCGCAGGCCAAGCAGCAGTTCACGAGCAGCCCGCCGGCGCTGGTGATGGTGGTCGACTCGCAGGGGAAGATCGTCGGCCGCAACGGCTCGTCCTTGAGCCGCGGCGACGACATCGGCACCGCGTATCCGCTCCTCAAGGCAGCGATCTCCAAGGGCCAGTCGGGCGCCGACGTCTGGGTGAGCAAGGAGCGCAGCGACCAGTTCCTCGCGGTCTACGCCCCCATTCGCGACGACCACGGCCACGGCGTCGTGCTCGGCATGCCCATCAACGACGAGCTCGCGGCCGTCAACGAGGCCACGGCGGGGCGCGGCCTCGTCCTCGTGGTTCCGGCCGGGGACGACGTGCGCATCGCCGCCAACTCCGCCAACACCCCGGAGGAGACGAAGGCGACGGCGGACAAGGCGAAGGCCGACGTCAAGAACGCGTTCTCCACCGGCAAGGTGGTGACCACCCAGGTCGGCGACACGTTCGTCGCCGCCGCTCCCCTCGAGGGCCTCGGCGACGGCAAACACGCCGCCCTCGTGGTCGTCTCCCCGCCGTCGCTCATCGAGGGGGCGCAGGCGATGGCGCTGCCGATCCTCGGCGTCATGGTCCTCGGCCTCATCCTCGTCGTCGTCGCCGGCTGGTTCCTCGGCGGGTACATGGCGACGCCGATCGGTGACATGGAGGAGACCCTCCTCGCGGTGATCAACGGCCAGACCGATCGCCGCATCGAGCTCGACCACGCCGAGCTCGGGGGCCTCGCGTTCCGCATCAACCAGCTCCTCAACCAGCTCATGGGCATCGAGGAAGACACGACCGACGATCAGGGCCGCGTCTCCAAGGCGCCGACCGCCGCGGACTTCCGCGACGCGATGGCCGTCGATCGGAGCGGTGGCGGTGGTGGCGGCGGTGGTGGGGAGCCTCAGCTCAGCCCTGCCCAGATCCAGGCCCTCGCGGCCGAGCCCCCCGCGCAGTACTACGCCCGCCTCTACCGCGAGTACATCACCGCCAAGAAGGCGCTCGGCGAGGAGACGTCCCACATCACCGAGGCGACGTTCAACACCCGGATCCAGGGCATGGAGCAAGACGCGGGGCAGAAGCACGGCCGCGCCGTCCGCTACCAGGTCCACACCAATGGCAGGGAGGTCGTCCTCCTCGCCGTCCCGCTTCCCTGAGGCGTCCGCCGCCCCGCGCGGCGACGCAACGCGAACGCCGCGCTCGCGGCGAGAGAAAGCAGCCCGATGGGTCTCTTCGACTTCTTCAAGAAAGACAAAGCCAAGGGGGAGCAGAGCAAGGCGGCGAGCGCGGCCGCCAAGTGGGCGGAGGCCGCCGGCAACAAGCGCGCGCAGAACTACGACCGCCAAGAGGCGCTGCACGAGCTCGCCAACATGGGGACGGCGGAGGCTGCCGAGGCGCTGCTCAAGCGCTTCACCTTCAACACCGACCCCTCGATCACCGACCAGGAAGAGAAGGAGCTCGCCTTCCAGGGGGTGCTCAAGGCGGGGATCGACGCCATCCCGGTCGTGCGCGCGTTCGCGGCCAAGGCCGAGAGCCTCGCCTGGCCCATGAAGATCATGAAGGAGCTGATGAGCGAGGAGGAGCTCGTCGACGAGCTCCTCGCGTGGCTCGCCAAGTGGGACACGGAGTACGCGAAGTTCATCGACCCCAAGCTCCAGATCCTGGTCG
>JAEUKG010000690.1 GCA_016794325.1 Myxococcales bacterium
AGCGGGCGAGCCTCCACCTCGCAGCTGGTCCCGCCGAGCTAGCGGCGCTCGACCCCGGCGGGCTCGAGGTGCTCTCGGCCGACGTCGGCGCGTTCGGCGCGAGGCTCCGCGCCGAGAACCGGACGCTCAAGCGCGCGCTCACCGATCCGCGCCTCTTCTCGGGCATCGGCAACGCCTACTCCGACGAGATCCTCCACGCCGCGGGCCTGTCGCCGGTCACGCGGACGGCCTCGCTCGAGCCGGCCGACGTGCGCCGGCTCTTCGGCGCGGTGCGCGAGACGCTCGTCGGGTGGAGCGAGCGCCTCGCCGCCGAGAGCCCCGGCTTCCCCGAGAAGGTCACCGCGTTCCGCGACGACTTCGCCGTGCACGGGAAATACGGCAAGCCCTGCCCGCGCTGCGGCACGCCGGTCCAGCGGATCCGCTACGCCGACAACGAGTCGAACTACTGCCCCACGTGCCAGACGGGCGGCAAGCTCCTCGCCGATCGGTCGCTCTCGCGCCTGCTCCGAGGCGACTGGCCGAAGACGCTCGAGGAGCTCGAGGCGCGGAAGTCGGGCTTCGTCGGCGCGTCGGAGGCCCCCGCGCCGAAGGCCGCGGCGCCGAAGGCCGCGGCGCCGAAGGCCGCGGCGTCGCCGCGAGCAGAGGCCGCCGCCCCGAAGGCCGCAGCGCCGCGAGGAGAGGCCGCGGCGCCGAAGGCGGCGCCGCCGCGAGCAGAGGCCGCCGCCGCGCCGCCGCGAGCGACGAAGGGGTCCGCGCGCGCGGCTTCGCCTACATCGGGTAGTAGATCACGTTCGAGATGAGCCTCTTCTTGTCGTCGATCTCGAACTTGCAGAAGCCCACCTGCACCGGCGACGAGTCGTTGCGGCACGCCTGATCGCGGAGCGTCACCTCGTCGCAGTGGCAGGCCGTGCCCGGCTTGAGGTCCATCCCGCACTCGGGCGACGCCGGCTGGGTGAGATCGTAGCGTCGCCGCTCGTGGCCGCGCGCCCACTCGGGCGGCAGGGGCCCCTGCGCCCAGAGCGCCGCCAAACCGTAGCGCTCGGTCCAGTACTCCTCGCCGGTCGCGAGCGAGCTCGGCGGCCGCGCGAGCTCGGTCGCCACCTCGGCCTGCAGCATCTCCTTGGTGCAGAGGGGCTCCTTCTGATCCGAGGCCTCGTTCTGCGCGAGGCGGGCCCCGCCGGGCTTGCATCGGAAGAGGATCGCGCAGCGGTCTTGACCCGCGGTCTTCATCACCGCGTCCTTGCAGCTCGCCCCGCTCGCGGCGATCGCGAGGAGCGCGGCGTCGACGAGCGGCCGCACGCCCGCGGCGTCGCCGGTGCCGGCGGCGGGCTCGGCGGGGCTCGCCTCGAGCACCTTGCACGCGACGGCGCCCGCCTCTTCGCGCCGGCTCCGCGCGAGCGCGCGGAGCATGATCCCGAGCGCGCGCGGCGACGTCGGCGCCTTCTTCGCGCCGAGCTCGCTCACGCGCGCGCCGAGCTTGGGCGCGACGTCGGGGGCCTGGAGATCGGTCGCGACGACCGCCCGCAGGAGCCCCGTCGGGCTACCCCCCACGTCGAGCGATTTCTTGAGCCGATCCGCGAGCTTCTGCTTGGGGCCGGCCGCGAGCGCCGCCTGCGCGTCGTCCCACGCCTTGTCGCGGAGATCGGCGGAGTCGGCGAGCGCGCGCACCACCGCGTCGTCGCCGCCCTCGGCGCGCGCGCGGGCGAGCACGTCGGCCCGCGCCGACTCGTGGATGGCGAAGAGATTCCCGGCGTCGGCCTCGAAGGTGCGCGCGCGCCAGTCGGGGACGACGTCCTTGCTCGCGAGCGCTTTGCCCGACACGAGGTGCACGACCCGCCACCCGCCCTCGACCTTGAAGGCGGCGCGCGTCGCGTCGGTCTCGATGGCCGCGGGCTTGGGATCGGGCGCCGGGCCGCGCGCCTCTTTGCCGTCGGGGGATCGGAGGACCACGATCGCGGGGCCGCCGTCGGCGAGCTCCACCCTCGCGGTGAGCTTGGGATCGGCCTTGCAACCCGCGACCGCGGGCGCGAGCGCGACCGCGAGCACGAGCCACGAGCGAGCGAACCGATGCGAACGCGCCATGCCGCGAAGGATAACCCGAGTGCCTCCGCGGGCGCTGTACCCATCACTCGGCGCTCTGCCGCCGGCGCATGGGGTATCCTGGTGGGCGGTGCTCACCGCGACACGCTGCCTCGCCGTCCTCGCCGCGCTCGCGTCGGCGTGCACGCTCGTCACGAGCACGAGCGGCCTCCAGGGCGGGTGCCCGGACTGCGCGGACGCCGCGCCCGCGGGCGACGCGTCCGCCGACGCCCCCGACGCGTCGCGCCCGCCCGACGGCGACGCCGCCCCGGCGGACGCGGGGCGGCGCTGCTCCGTCGACGATCCCTTCGACGTCGTCGCGCGAGACGACGTCCTCTCCGAGACCACCGACGACTCCACCGCGTTCCTCTCGTCGGACGAGCTCCGAGCCTACGTGACGCACGCGGACGGCCTCACCGTCCACTCGCGCGCGTCGCTCGGGGGTGAATTCGACGCGCGTCGCAAGCTCCTCTCCGGGGCCTTGCCCACGACCGTGTCGCTCTCGGACGACGAGCTCGAGCTGTTCTACTGGTCCTACGGAGAGCAGAAGATCCGGAGCTCGAAGCGCACCTCGCTCGCCGCCGACTTCGCCCCCGGTCCGGCGGTGGCGGCGCTCAACCCGCTCGTCGAGAGCGTCGACCCCTTCCCGGTGCCGGGCGGCGGGGCGGCGCTGTACTTCGCCGCGAGCGGGACCGACGGGGGCGCGAGCTACCGCATCTACCGCTCCGCCCGCGACCAAGGCGCGTTCGCGCCGCCCTCGAAGGTCGATCTCGGCGACTACTACACCGTCTCTCCGGTGGTCACCGACGACGAGCTCGTCCTCTACTTCGGCAGCAACCGGCCCGGCTCGGTCGGCGCCAACGACGTCTTCGTGGCGACCCGCGCCCGCGCCACCGACGCGTTCGGGCCGCCGCGCCGCGTCGGCGAGCTGTCCAGCTCCCGCGACGAGTATCCGCGTTGGTTGTCACGCGACCGCTGCCGCCTGTACTTCGCCCGCGACACCGCGAACGCGTCCAACGACGTCTTCGTCGCCAAGCGCTCGCCGCGCTGAGCGCCTCGGGCGTGCGCGCGGCGAGCGGGCTGGTTATCTTCTCGACGTGACCGCGCTCCAGGGAACGCCTACACACACCTACCCCCTCGCACCCGGCCGCTCGATCGGGCTCGGAGCGGGGCTCCGCGCGTGTTTCGGCGGGATCGGCTTCGTGGTCACCACCCCGAGCGCGTGGGGCTGGGCGATGGTGCCGATGCTCGTCGCCTTCACGATCCTCGGCGGCCTGAGCGGCCTCGGCATCTGGGGCGCGGTCGAGATCGTCTCCAAGGCCGAGTCGTGGAAGGGCACGGCCGGCGGCATCGCGCTCGGCGTCCTCGCGCCGTTCGTAGCCTTCTTGATCGCGGCGGCGCTCGCGCAGCCGCTGTCGGGCTTCGCGCTCGACGCCATCGTGCAGAAGCAGGAGCGCGCCCTCGGGCTGCCCGCGCGGCCGAACGCGCCGTTCTTCTCGTCCCTGTTCCGCTCGCTCCGCGTCACCCTGCTCGGGCTCGCGGTGGGGCTGCCCATCCTCGGCCTCCTCGCCCTCATCACCGCGCTCTTCGCGCCGGCGGCGGTGGTCACGGTGCCGCTCAAGTTCTTCGTCACGTCGCTGCTCGTCGCGTGGGACTTCCTCGACTACCCGCTCAGCCAGCGTCAGCTCGGGGTGCGCCAGCGCCTGTCGTGGATCTTCAGCCATTTCGTCGCGGTGTGCGCCTTCGGCGCGATGTCGGCGGCGATCCTGCTCATCCCCGGCATCGGCCTCGTCATGTTGCCCTTCGGGGTCGCGGGGGCGACGCGCCTCGTGCTCGCCTCGGAGCGCGGCTGAGCGCTGCGCGGGTCCTGGTCGCCGGCGCTCCTGGCCGGCGCGCTCCGGGTCGCCGGCGCTCCTGGCCGGCGCGCTCCGGGTCGCCGGCGCTCCTGGCCGGCGAATCCCGTTCGTGAATCGGCGGCGCTGATCTAGAGTCCCTCCATGTCCGGCCCCTTGGTTATCCGCGACGGAATAGTCATCCCGGAGTCCGAGCTCACCTGGCACGCGGTCCGGTCGTCGGGGCCCGGCGGGCAGAACGTCAACAAGGTGTCGACCAAGGTCGTCCTCGTGTTCGACTTCGAGCGGAGCCCGCTCCTGTCGGACGCCGCGCGGGCGCGGCTGCGCGGCCTCGCCGGCCGCTACCTCGACGCGGAGGGTCGGCTCGCCATCAAGAGCGACAAGACGCGCGACCAGCTGAAGAACCTCGCCGACGCCCGCGAGAAGCTCCGCGCGTGCGTGGAGGAGGCGCTCCGCGAGCCCAAGCGCCGCCGGCCCACCCGGCGCACGCGCGGCTCCAACGAGCGGCGCCTCGAGGGCAAGCGGGTGGTGTCGACCAAGAAGCGCGAGCGATCCGGGCGGGGAGACGAGGGCTGACGATGGCGGTGAGGGTCCCGTTCCGCTCGGTGCAGCGGGTGTATTTCGACGATCTCGACGCGCTGAACATCCTCCACAACGTGCGCTTCTTGCTCTTCATCGAGCGCGCGCGCGGCGAGCTCTTCAACGAGCTCGGCTTCTTGTGGGAGGACGATCTCGCCAAGAACCCCGACAAGATGCACGTGGTCGCGGAGCACCAGATCAAGTACCTGGTCCCGGTGCGGGGCGAGGGCGAGCTCGTCATCGAGCTCACCCCGGTGAAGCTGGGGACGTCGAGCTTCATCCTCGCGGCGCGGGTGAAGTCGCTCCACGGCGACACCGTCTTCGCGGAGGGCACGACGCGCATCGTGCGGCTCGACCCGGTGACGAACAAGCCGTGCTCCTGGAGCGACCGCTTCCGCGCCGCCCTCGGGCCCCTCGTCGTCGCGCCCGCCTGAGGCTGGTCAGCGCGGCGGCAGCCCGAGCTTGCTCGAGAAGAACGAGTACACGAGCGCGTTCAGGTGCGCGCGCTGCTTCACGTCGGCGGCGCCGCCGTGGCCGCCCTCGACGTTCTCGTAGTAGAGCGGCTGGTGGCCGAGGGCCTCGAGGCGCGCGACCATCTTGC
>JAEUKG010001102.1 GCA_016794325.1 Myxococcales bacterium
TGGCTGACGCGCTCGCCGCCGTCGTCGCGCCGCCGATCTGTCGCCACGCGACGAAGCCGCCCCCGAGGGCGAGGGCGACGAGCGCGAGGAGCGCGAGCGCGATCGCGAGCCCGGCGCCGCTCTTCTTCGGCGGCGGGCGCGGCGCCGCGGGCACGTACGCCGGATAGGACGGCGCCGACGGCGCGCGCGCGGGCGCGGCGGCGTAGGCGCCGGGGCCGTGGGCGACGGGAGGCGCGCCTTGGGCGGCGTGCGCGATCTCGTCGCGGACGTCGAAGGTGAGGGTGGTGGCGCCGATGTGGACGGCGTGCCCGGGTCCGACTATCCCTTGACGCACAGTCGCGCCGTCGAGGCGAAGCCCTCCGGGCGGGCCGAGGTCCACGACCTCGACGCCGCGAGGCGTCCGCTGGACCATCGCGTGCCGGGGGGCGACCGCCGGATCCTCGAGCACCACGTCGCACCGGGGGTCGCGCCCGAAGACGAGCGGACGCTCGGCGAGCGCGACGTTGGCGCGATCGTAGGGGCCGGCGACGCGAATGTGCACGGGGGCGCGAGACGCACGGATCGTGCCTCGCGGCCGCGGATGGGCGCACCCACGCGGGCATCCGGCAAGGCGTGCGTGAGCACGCATCCGGTGCGGTGCGGCCGAGCGCTTCCCAGCGGCGGGCCCGCTCGGCACATCGGTTGCACCGACGGCCCCGATGACCTCGCGCTCGCCTGCTCGCCATCGACGCGTCGGGCGCGTCGCGGTGGCGGTCGCGCTCGCGGCGCTCGCGGCGCTCGCGCCTGCGCACGCCCAGACGCCGATGGAGGTCGACTGCCAGATCACCTACGCGGGGGATCCGCAGGCCATCGCGGCGTGCGTCCGGTGCGTGAACGTCGCCGCGCCCAACTGCCTCTGCGCCGCGCTGCCCCGCCTCTGCGGGGCGACCGGCGCCAAGCTCACCCTCTCGGTGACGCCCGAGCTCGCCGGCGCCAAGGTGGAGGGCGCGCGGGTGAGCGTCGTCGCCGGGGGGGCGACGCTGGAGCGCACCACGGACGCGAGCGGGGACGCGAGCTTCGCGATCCCGCTCGACCCGAAGGCCCCGCCCAAGGTGGTGGTGAAGAGCGTCGCGCTCGGTCAGGCCACGAAGCTGCCCGGGCTGTCGTTCGGCAAAGGCTCGAAGACGTTCGTCGTCGCCCTCGACCGCGACGTCCCGGTCGGCGCAGGCGAGGCGTCGAAGCGGCTCGTGGTCCCGCTCCCGTCGGCGAAGCTCTCGACCACGCCGCTCGCGTACGACCGCTCGAGCGACGCGTGGCGCCCCGTGCGCGCGCGCGTGGAGGTCTTCTCCGGCTCGGCCTTGGCGTTCGCCTTCGACGCCGGGCCCGAGGCGCGCACGCTGCCCATGCTCGTGCCGCCCGACAAGGTCGGCGCCGACTATCGCGTGCAAGGTGCATCCATCGACGGAAGCAAGCTGCGCGACACCACCTCGCTGCGCGTGCCCCCGCCGGGGGCGACCGTCTTCCTCACGCTCCACCTCGCCGACCTCCTGACGCAGCTCGAGCGCGCGCGGGTGAAGCTGAACGCCATGCTCGCCCAGGCCTACGGTCCCGAGGTCGCGGCGCGGATCACCCAGGGCGTCCGCTTCGTGCTCGCGGAGATCCCCACCCCCAACTACCGGGCGGGCGTGCTCTCGGTCCCGGCGAGCTACACGCTGGGCTTCGACGCGGAGGCGGAGAGCGTGTTCCACGAGTGGGGTCACCGCGTCCAAGACGTGCTGGCCGGTGACTTCCGCGCGAGCTTCTCGGCGGGCGGGCGCACCGACGCCCCGTGGGCGCCCGACCCCGACAAGGACGAGTGGCGTGCGTTCGACGAGGGTCGGGCGGACTTCTACTCGCAGCTCTTCACCGCGGCGCTCCGCTACCCGGGCGACAAGGCGTACAACGAGGAGGTGGCGAAGCCCCACGTCGGCAAGTGCGCGACGTGCCCCGGCTACCTCGCGTCGGCGATGGTCGCGCACTACCGCGACGCGTCGCTCTACAGGAACGCGCTCGAGATCGCGCGCGACTTCCGCGACGTGCACGACGAGGGCGTCCGGACGCTCGGCCACCCGCCCCGCACCTACGCCGAGCTCGTGAAGGCCAAGGAGTCGCTCGTCGACCGTCAGCTCGCCGACAAACGCATCACCGCCGAGCGCGCGGCCGCGATCAAGAAGCAGCTCCGCGAGGTCAACGAGCGGTTCAAGCTGTGAGGTGAGGCAAACGAGGAGACATGACCCAAGAGAGCGACATCCCCAACCACACCAACGGCCGCTGCCGGATCGTGCTGACCGGGGGCCCCGGGGGCGGGAAGACGACGGCGGCCGACCTCTTCCGGCGCGAGATCGGCGATCGCGTCGTGCTCGTCCCCGAGGCGGCGACGCTGCTCTTCTCCGGCGGCTTCCCGCGCGTGACCGAGGCCCACGCGCGGCGCGCGGCGCAGTCCGCCATCTACCACGTGCAGAAGAACCTCGAGGACGTGCAGTCGGCGCGGTACCCCGAGCGGATCCTCCTCTGCGATCGCGGGACGGTGGACGGCGCGGCGTATTGGCCCGGCGAGCCCGAGGGCTTCTTCGCGGCGGTGGGCACCACCGAGGCCGCCGAGCTCGCCCGCTACGACGCGGTGATCTTCTTCGAGAGCGCGGCCATCGGCGCCTCGAAGATCGAGGGCGGCAACCCGGTGCGCATCGAGTCGATCGAAGAGGCGGTCCAGCTCGACCACCGGCTCCGGTCGATCTGGTCGAAGCACCCCAAGTTCGTCGTCGTGCGGCACAACCCGTCGTTCTTCCGGAAGATCACGTTCGGCCTGACCGCGCTCGAGAGCATCGTGGCCGACCTCCAGCCCGACTGATCCTGGCTCCGGTCGTCGCGCCGCGAGCTCGATCCCGCCGAGCTCGCGCCGCGCCCGCGCCGACTCGACGGGGCGCCGGCGTCAGCGTCGTCGCGCGCGGCGCGCGCCGGCGATCGCGGCCGCGAGGCCGACCGCGAGCGCGATCGGGCCCGTCGATCCCGCGTCGCCGCCGGGGGTGTCGCAGCCGCAGCGGCCCGAGCTCGGTCGATCGGCGCCGCCGTCGGCCGGTCCCGCGTCGCCGAGAGAGGGAGCGTCCGTGGACGAGGGCGGGGCGGCCGGCTCCACCGACGGGACCACGCGGACCGAGGCGCGGAAGTCGGGCGCGCCGGCGGTGAGGAACGTCCCCAGCGCCTTGTCGCGCGGCGCGTACGCGAGCTTCGTGGCCGCGGTGGCGCCCTCGTGGGGGCCCGCGTCGGGCCATGGGCCGCCCCACACGCCGCGCGTCGGCTTCTCGCAGGTGATGGGGCCCGTCCACGGGTGGCGGATCGCGTAGCGCGCCTGGAACTCGTTGCGGTAGCGCGTCGCTGCTCCTTCGGCGACGAAGCCGCCGCGCTCGATCTGGCCGTTCGGGGTGAGGTGCTCGCGACCGCCGAAGAGGGGCGGAGCCGCCTTGAACACGAGGTCGCTCGCGAGCGCGCCGCTCGCGTAGCGCGTGTGCAAACGGGTGAGCACGAAGTCGTGGGGGATGGAGAGGAGCACGTCCTTCACCGGCCCCGACGGCGCGGGCGGGGGCTTCGGCTGCTCTTGGAGGACGAACTTCATCTTCACCGCGAAGGACCCGCCGCCCGTGAAGTGCGCGCGGCGCGCCACGCTGGTCGCGCACGTCACGACGTTGGCCGACAGGCCCTTGTTCGACGCGGCCTCCACGCTCGAGACCTCGCCGGTCGGTGCGACCGTGACCTTGAGCTCGAGGGAGCCCGACATCGACGGATCGCTCGCGAGGCCGCTCTGGTAGCAGGCGCGGAGGCGCCCGCGGGTGCTGGCGACGACGCGGTCGAGATCCTGGATCCCGGCCCCGCCGGTGGCCCCCGAGAGCTGGACGTCACCCCTCGGGCCGGACTCGAACGGACGCCCGGGCGGGCCCATGCGAGCCGACGGCAAGACGTCGGCGCCGAGCGAGGCGAGATCCGCCGTCGTCAGCCCCTGCACGTTGCCGGGGCAGGGATCGCACCACTGCGCGCCCCACGCGTATTCGGTCACCACCGCGTTGGGCGTGGCCTCGAGCGTCTTGTCGAAGAGCGCCGCGTAGAACGACGCGAACGAACCGCGCGCGCTCTCGGCGACGTCGAGGTTCGTCGGGATGACCGCCTCGGGATAGTTCGCGACGCCGTAGCGCTGCCCGCCCGGCGCGAGCACGTGGACGATGAGGTCCTGCGTGCCGGCCGAGTTCAGCATCCCGAGCTTCACCGGGAGCTGGAAGGTCTCGGTGTCGTAGTGGAAGCGGAGCGGCGAGAGCTGCGCGCGCCCGCCCTCGAACTTCACCTTCGCGGCGTTGACCTTCGCCACGAAGAACTTGGAGCCGGTGCTCACGTACGGGCGGAGCGCCGGCTCGGCGCCGTCGGGGATCCGGTATTTGTTGTTCCGGAGCCACGTGTCGAGGCCGCTCGAGTCCTGCGCGCTCAAGATGACGATCTCGTATTCACCGACCTCGAACTGGGCCTCGATCTTCACCGTCTCCGTCACGCCGGCGCCCGCGCCGATACCGGCGAGCCCCGCGCCCTTGGCGCCGGGGCGGAGCCCGCGGAGCCCGTCGGACTTCTCCGTCGCCGAGGGGCACGGGTCCTGCTCCCAATATTCGACGAGCCGCGGCGCCGAGAGCGCGTCGACCTTCTCGAAGAGCGCGCGGGGCAGCGTCTTCACGTTCTCCTTCTGCAGGACCACCGGCACCGGGACGACCATCGCGAAGTCCTGGATCGGGCCCTTGTAGTCGTTCTGCATCGAGAGCACGGTGCGCGAGCCCTCCCGCATCAGCACGACCTGCGTGGCGTCGTTGAAGAGCTTGCCGTCGGCGCCGCCCACGTAGAAGCCGCAGAAGGCCTCCGCCGCGCGAGGGGCAGCGAGGAGGCCGGCGGTCGCGAGGAGGGTGGACGTGAAGGTGGCCCGACGCCGGCGGCTCGATGACGACATGCCCTCGGGGGTATCACGCTCCCCGGCGGTGAGCCACGGTCACTGCGGCGACGCGGTGAACACGTGATCGCGCGGCGCCCCCGAGTGGCACCCGACGCACAATGACGCGCCCTCGCTCCGCGCGACGACGGACGATCCGATGCGCTCGTACCAGAACCACGTGTCCCCGGCCGCCCCCGGCTTCACCTTGACGTAGACCGCGTACCCGTTGACCGCGCCCGAGCCGTCGTAGAGCTCCTTCACGCTGGCGGCGCCGACCGGGTAGGGCCCGGCGCCCTTGTCCTGGCCGAGCGCGGGGTTCACGCAGATGCGGTTCCGCGAGTGCCCGGAGCCCGGGCGCCGATCGTGGGCCGCGGCCTCGCACGCCCAGCTCTTGTACGCGCCCGACTGCAGCCAGGCGTCGAGCTCCGCCTGCGTGCCGATCGGGATGGCGGCGCCGGCGTCGCCGGTCGGGCCCGGGCTCGCGCCGCCGTCGGGGCTGGCCTGAGGCGCGGAGGGGCTGCCGCTCGACGATCCTCCGCCGCTCGTGTCGTCCATCGCCGACGAGCACGCGAGGCCAAGGAGAGCAGCGGCGAGAGCGAGGAGCGCGCGGTTCACTCCCTGGGATACGCGCGCCGCCGCGTTCGGTATCGGCGCTCCTCGGCGTGGCCGAAAAAGCGAGCGGTATCGGGCTTTTGCGCCTGGCGGTCGCGCACGCGGCTGCGGCGAGCGCGTCGCGCGCGCTCACCAATCGATCGCGCGCTCGTCCCGGAAGAAGCCGCCGCTGGGGCCGCCGTCGGGCAGCGTGGCGAGCCACACCGGCGTCCGCGCGCCCTCGCGCGGCGATCGGGGCGCGCTCGCGCCGCCCATGTCGGTGCGCACCCAGCCGGGGCACGCCGCGTTGACCAGGATCCGCCGGGGGTCGCTCGCGAGCTCGCGCGCGAGGATGCGCGTGTACGCGTTCATGGCGATCTTCGACACGCAGTACGCGTTCGACGGGAAGCCGGTCCGCTCGTGGGTGCGGGCCGCCACCTCGGCGACGAAGCGATCGGCGAGCGCGGTGAGCTCGTCGCGGGTGAGCGACGTCGCGGTGAACCGCTCCCGGAGCGCCGCGCTCACGCCGTCGAGCGAGCCCATCCCGCTCGAGACCATGACCACCCGCGCGCCGTCGCCGAGGAGCGGGAGCAGCCGATCGGTGGTCCGCATCGCGCCGACGAAGTTCACGTCGAGGGTGCGCCGCGCCACTCCGGCGTCGAAGCCGTCGAGCGCGACGCCGGCGTTGTTCACGAGCACGTCGAGCCCGCCCTCGGTCTGCGCGAGGTGCTCGGCGAGCGCCTCGACGCTCGCGGGGCTCGCCACGTCGAGGGGGAAGAAGGGGAGTCCGAGCTCGCGCGCCGTCTTCGCGCCGAGATCGGCGTCGCGGCTGGTCGTGAGGACGCGCAAGCCCCGAGACGAGAGCCCTTCGGCGATCGCGCGGCCGATGCCGCGGCTGGTGCCGGTGACGACGGCGAGGCGCTTCGACATCGGAGCAGCATGCCGCCGTACCGGCCCCGTACGCAACCGCGCGTGCCGTCTCTGCGCGGAGACGGGGCGTGCCCCCGCGTGGCGACGCCCCGCCCGACGAAGCGCAGATTCGCCTGGACATTCCGTCGATCGGGCGCGCGCCGGCCCTGGCAACGCGCTTGCAACGCCTCCCGAGCGGAGGTTCTCGCGATGACGAAACGGATGGCTCTCTCGATGGTGCTCGCGGTGGTCTCGGTGGGCGGTGCGGTGAGCGCGGGTTGCGCCGACCCCGGCGAGGAGCCGTCGGCGAGCGTCGAGCAAGGCCTCGTGTCGATCCCGGTGACGAAGCAGGCGACGTCGCTCGGCGTGACGCGGTGGGACGTTCGCCGCGCGCCCGCCGCCGGCAAGCCCTTGCGCATCCGAACGGTGGGCCGGAAGGGCGCCGACATCGAGCTCCAGCGGCCGAGCGACGAGCCCGGCCACGCGGTCTTCGTGCTCGACGGCGCGCGGGTCGAGCTCTCGGCGAACCCGAACGCGCCGTTCGTGGTGTCGCACGAGACGAGCTCCAAGGAGAGCCTCGACGTGCTGCGGGCGCTCTTCTCGGGGCTCGTCGCGGGGCCGTCGACCACCAAGACGCAGGCTCACGGCGTGCGGCTCCTCGACGCCGACATGCAGGACGACTGGGGTTGGGACGGCTTCGGCTGGGGGAACACCATCCCCGGCGCAGGCATCGGGCCCTCGGACAAGCCCAGCGGCAGTGTGGGCTTCGGGCAGGGCTTCATGTGCACGTACTTCGGCATGTGGTGCCAGCCCGAGGTCGTCTATCAAACCATCGCGGTCGAGGCGGGGCCGTGCAGCGGGATCCGGCCTGGTCAGACGGGGTCGGTGAGCACCTACCAGCACGTCGACTGCACGACCGAGCAGGGCATGCCGGGCAAGAAGACCGTGAAGACCACCCACTACTGCAACGGCCCGATCTCCACGGGGTCGTCGACCGAGACGGCCACCTGCTTCTGACCGCGCGTCAGGGGCGGGGCGGCGGCATGGGGGTGGTGAAGGTCATCTTGCAGTCGGCGGCGACGTGCGGGAAGTCGACGACGTCGCCCTTCCAGCCGACCGCGGCGGCGGCCGCCTCGTGGCGGTGGCGCACCTCCCACGAGTGGGGCTCCGCGATCACCACGCCGAGATCGCCGTCCTTGACCTCGACCACGATCGCGTCGGGGAAGCGCTCGCGGATCTCGCGGACGAGG
>JAEUKG010000743.1 GCA_016794325.1 Myxococcales bacterium
GCGGCGATCGCGCTCGCGATCGCGAAGAGCTGGACGAGGCGCGCGCACACATTCCGCCACGGGACAGGCAGGTCGCCAGACAGCCCGCGCCCGCGTCGCACCCGGAGCAGCGCGCCGCGCACGCCTTCTTGCACTCGGCGAGCTCCTTCGCCGCCTCGGCCGCGGCCTGCGCCGCCCACTCCTTGTGCCGCGCGGCCATCTCGCGCTTCTCCTGCTCCCAGCGCGCGGCCTGCCGCTTGTTCTCGGCCTCGGCCGCCTTCGTGCGCGCGGCCAGCTCGGCTTGCGTCTCCATCGGCTTTCGCGCCACCGCCGCGAGGATCTTGCCGTTCCAGGCGAGCGTGACCTCCTCGACGGCGCCCCGGATCCGCGTCCGTGAATAGCCGAACCCGCCGCGCGCGCACTCGATGCACTCGCTGCTGTCGGTGCGCGTGGTCGCGACGAGCGCGGGCTTCCCTTCGTGAGCGGCGATGCGCACGTCGCTCCAGCCGAAGGCGCCGCCCTTGTCGCCCACCGCGAGCTCGAGCGGCCCCGTCGGCCTGTCGGCGATCACCGTCACACCCCCGAGCACGAGGTCGAGGCGGCCGTCGCCGTCGAGGTCCGCCAGCCCCTCGACGCGCGCAGCCCCCTTCAGCTCCACCGCACCCTCCTTGGTGACGGCGAGCGACTCCTCGGTCTCCCCGAGCGTTCCGTCGGCGGGGTCCACCGGGAAGGACGCGACGACGATCGCGAACGCGCCCTTCCGCTCCGTCTTCAACCGGATGTTGTCTTGGGTCACCTCGATCGAGAGCTCCTTGAGCCGCTTGGGATCGAAGGCGCGGCTGAAGATGCGCGCGCGCCACTTCGCGCTGCGCTCCTCGACCACCGCGTCTGCGGGGCCGAGCTGCGGCTCCCGGGCGCTGCTCACCGGCGGAGCGCTCGCCGACGCGGTCGGCGTCGCCGCCGTCGGCACGGGCGCGGACGCCGAGGCGCGCCCGGTCGGCAGCGGCCGCGCTTCGGGGGCGCGCTCGGCGGGCGCGGCGCGTGTGCAGGCGGGAGCCGCGGCGGCGGCCAGCGCGAGCGCTGCCATGAGGCTTCGTCGTCGGAGTTCCATGCGGCGATCTTGGCGGCGCCGCCCGCCGGAGTAAAGGCATCGACGCCGTCGTGCCGGCGGGCGCCGTCGGCGTCAGACGCCGGTCGCGTCGGGCGGCCAGATGTACTTGTGCATCTGGAGCTGCACGCGGATCGGGAGCGCGTCGTCGAGCACCCACGCGACGAGCTCCCTGGGCGAGAGCTTCCCGAACACCGTGCTCGCGAGCAAGTTGGGGGTGCGCCGCGCGAGGTCGCGCTCGCGGACGACGTCGCGCATCCACTCGTAGTCGCGGCGATCGGCGAGCACGAACTTGATCTCGTCGCGCGGGCCGAGGTGCTCGACGTTCGACCAGCGGTTGCGGTGGGACTCGCCGGAGCCCGGCGCCTTGAGATCCATGATGCGGTGCACGCGCGGGTCGACGCGCGACACGTCGGCCTCGCCGCTCGTCTCCACGAGCACGGTGCGTCCTGCGTCGCAGAGCTCGGTCATGAGCGTGAGCGCCCCGGGCTGCAAGAGCGGCTCGCCGCCGGTGAGCTCCACGAGCTGCGTCTTCGTCGCGAGCGCGCGCGCGAGGACCTCCGCGCGAGCCATCCGCGTCCCGCCGTAGAAGGCCTGCGTCGTGTCGCACCACGCGCAGCGGAGGTTGCACCCGGTGGTGCGCACGAACGTGCACGGCAGCCCCGCGAACGTCGATTCGCCCTGGATGCTCGCGTAGATCTCGTGGATGACGAGCGTGTCTTCCTTCGCCACGCGCGCCTACGTAGCACAACGCGCCCGCCGGGCAGCGCGCGCCGCGCCCCTGCGCGCCGTCGAGCGTGAATCGACAGCTACCGCGCGGGGGTGAACTGCGCTACACGACGGCGACGAAACCCGCCACGGGCGCAACGCGGCGCCCGGGCACGCACCTTGCCATCGGGGGCCGCCCATGCACACGACTCGCACCACGACTCGCCTCTTCGTCCTCGCCTCCGCCGTCGCCGCGGCCGCCTGCACCTCGGAGACCGGCTCGTCGGGGTCGTCCCCGCCCGCGCCGGAGAAGGCGATGTTCGACGTGCCCGCGGGCAACGCGACGCCCAACCAGGTCATCGGAGTGTGGCAGAGCGCGGACCAGAAGGCCGGCGACGTGACGGCCACCACCCGGTGGGAGGTGCGCGACAACCGGGTCATCCTCGGGATGAAGTGCGTGAGCCCCACCGCGACCGAGATCGTCGGCGGCCAGGTGTCGGCCACCGTGAGCCCCACCGCCATCGACGTCAAGGAGCCGAAGACCGCGAGCAAGCAGCTCGGGCAGGTCGTCTGCGGCGTGCAGATCACCGCCGGAAGGCTCCCCGCGTGCGACGCCGCGGCGGCCGAGTCGACCTACACCGTGTGCTTCTTGGTGAAGGACAAGGCGCTCACCATCTACCAGGGCGGCCCCACCAAGAAGCAGGAGTTCACGAAGGTCGCCGACTGATGCCGCCGACGCGCTGAGCGCGCCGCGCTCAGCGCTCCTGCAGATCGATCCACTGGAGCTCGCCGTCTCCGCTCGCGGTCGCGCTGGGCACGGGCACGAACATGGGGCGCGGTTTGTAGCCGATGGTGTGGGAGATCGCCCAAGCCGCGACCCCGACCGCGACCGCCGCGAGGAGCATCGTCCGCGCGAGCTGCGCCTTCGGGATCTTCACCTCGATGGGGCGCTTGGCGCCGCCCGCGCCGCGCGTGGAGACGCCGGGCTTCTTGTCGAGCAGGCTCCTTCGGTCGAACAGGCCCACCGCCAAACCTTGGCACAAGGCCCACCGGGTTTTCCAGCTCCCCATACCTCGGGGACGCCCCGACGGGAGCCACCCACGGAAGTTCGCACCCTCGGGAGGCGTCGTGTAGCGTTGTCGCGCGGAGGAGCGGTGCGGCGTCTGGGGTTCGCGCGATTCGTACTGGCCTTCGGCGTCGCCGCGGCGCCGGGCTGCGCGCGCGACGTGGCGCCGCCGCCCGCGAGGCCGGCCGCGCCCGCCCGGCCCGCGGTCGCGCCTCCCCGGCAGGCCCCACCGGAGGGGAGCTACTGGGACCCCGTCGAGCCCGAGCTCAAGAAGACGTTCGGCGCCGCCCGCGAGCTCCCGCTCGATCTCGAGCGCCTCGCGTCGTTCGAGGGCGCGACGAGGGCGCTGGATCGGGCCCCGGCCGGCGCGCGCGCGGGCGTCACGATGCAGGGCTTCGCCGTCGGCAAACCCGTCGGCGCGAAGCGCCCCGGCGCCTTCTACGTGGAGCTCCGCGAGCGGAACGTGCCCTACGTCGTCACGTTCGACGCGCTCCTCCAGGTCGCCCACGTCGGCGTCGATCGCGCGCTCGCCGAGCTCGAGCGTCGCGTCCTCGAGGCCGACCTCCCCGTCCTCCTCGAGCGCATCGCGACGCGCCTCGACATCGAGAGCGTCGGCGTCGGCCCCGATCTCCTCCCGGGATTCCGCACCGCCCGCGGCTTGATCGCCGTCGCCCGAGTGCTCCTCGGCGGGGCGCCGCCGGCCGATCTCGCGCCCCTCGTGCAGGCCGAGCTCGCGCTCGTCCGCGCCCGCTCGGGGCCGCGCCCGAGCCCTATCCTGGGTGTCACAGTCGACTACTCGCTCCTGCCCGCCGAGCCCCGCGGAGGCCTCCGCGACGCGGTGGCGTGGCTCGGCGTCGCGCCGCTCGTGGTGCTCGGGCGGAGCGAGGCCGAGGGGGCGCCGCACGACGTCGGCGCGGCGCGGGTGCACGCCCGCGCGGCGATGCTCCTCGCGCGCGCGGTCGATCCGGCCGTCGACGCCCAATCGCATGCAATGTACACGCGACTCGCCCGCCTGGGGCGGTTCGTGGCCGGCCCCGCCGAAGACGTGGGGCTCGCCGATCTCGCCGAGATCGCGCGCAAATCGCAGGCGGATCTCCGCGATCCGACCGCCGCCGGCAACGTCGCCAAGGTCGACCGCGTCCGGGCCGCGCTCCAGTCCCGCCAGCCGGCGCAGCTCTACGACGGGGCGGGGGAGGTGCGCGTCCGTCCGGGCGCGTCGCCGCGCGCGTCGGCGGTGGGCCACGCGACGCTCTCGGTCCGCGCGCTGCCCCTCGCGGCGGCGCCGGACGCGCGCGTGCTCCAGACGCTGGTGTTCCCGGTGGTGGGGCCGCTCGAGCGCCCCGCGCCGCCGCCGACCGCGCGCGACGGCCTGCGCGCGCTCCCGTCGTCGCTCGACGTGGGCGCGTGGCTCGGCTCGCCCGACGCCCGGGCGATCCTCCACGACACCGGCGACGACGCCTACCAGGGCTACGGCGCCGCGCTCTCCCGCCTCCTCCAGCTCCGCGCGCCGTCCGAGTCGCCCGAGCGCCACGCGTCGTTCTACGCCTCGATGCTCGACGCCCTCGGCGTGTACCTCGCGCCCTCGGCGGCGGACCGGCTGCAGTCGTACGCGCAGGCGCCGATCTTCCCGCGCCGCAAGCTCGAGACCGCGCTCGCGGGCTGGACGCTCCTCCGGCACGATCAGCACGGCTCGTCGCGCCCGCGCGCCGCGGAGCTCCCGCGCATCGTGCGGAACCTCTCGCGCACGCCGCCGCCGCCGGCGTTCGTCGAGCCGCACCCCGAGGCCATCGGGCGCCTGCTCGCGGCGCTCCGCCAGCTCGAGCGCGGGCTCGTGGCCCTCGGCGGCCTCCCCGCGGGCTCCGCGGGGGCCGAGGTCCTGCAGGCGGCGATCGCGATCGTGGCCGCGGGCTACGAGATCGCGATCGCGAGCGCGAACGACGACGCGTTCACGCCGGCGCAGCTCATCACCCTCGCCGAGCTCCCGAGCAAGATCGCCGAGCTCGAGGCGCTCGTGGGGCCCGAGGTCGCGGCCCCGGAGGTGACGGTCGACGTGCACACCGACCTCGCGTCGGCGCGCGGCCTCGTCGAGGCGACGGGCCCGATCGAGGAGGCGTGGATGGCGATGCGCGATCCCGGGAGCCCCAAGGTGGTGGTCGCGGTCGGCGTCGCCCTCCCGCACTTCGAGCTCACCCACCCGTCGAGCCTGCGGATGAGCGACGCGCGCTACCGCGCCCGGCTCGACGCGGGCGGGGCGGACCCGTCGGCCCGCCCCGCGCGGATGGGCTACACGCGCGCGTATCGCTTCGACGACGCCGACTGACGCCGGCAGACCGAGTCAGGGCTTCAGGGTCGACGCGACCTTGTTGCAGGCCGCGCCCTGGTCCGCCGGGCTCATCTTCGGCTTGAAGTTGTCGCCCGTGACCGAGCACTTGACGACGATCGTCTTGCCGGTCTTGCCGGGGACGAAGAGGTCGTGCTCGCCCTCGCCGTGGCTGCCCATGACGAAGCTGTAGCCGGTGCCCGCGCCGAGGGTGACCTTCTCGGCGAAGTCCTTCTGCTCCTTGAAGTCCTTCTCGCTCCCCTTGGGGAACGCGTCGCCGAAGCTGGGGTTCGTCTTCTTCGCGACGGCGGGGATGGCGCCGTCCTCGACGGAGATCTTGATGGTGTAGAAGGTGTCGACCGGCTTCTTGCTCTTGCCGGAGCGATCCTCCACCTGCGCGATCGGCTGCGCGCTCGACACGGTCGCGCCCTTCGCGTCCTCCTTGACGGTGAGCGTGTCGGGATACGAGAAGGAGAAGCCGAGCTTGCTGTGGGTGAACGTCTTGTCGGCGGCGGCGGGGGCGGGCGGCGTCGCGGGCGTCGCGGGCGTCGCGGCCGGCGCGGTCGGCGCCGGGGCGGCGGCGGTCTCCGGCGTCGCGGGCGTCGCGGCCTTGGGCGCGGTGTCGACGGGCGCCGCGGCGGTGGCGGAGGACGGGGTGGCGGGCGGCGGCTGCGTCTCCTCCTTCCCGCAGGCGACGAGACCGAGGAGGGCGAGGACCGGGGCGACCGTGTGGACGAGCTTCATGGCGCGGACCGTAGCCGAGGCTCCGAGCCCGTCAAGGGCCCCCCGGGCGGTCCGAGGCCGCTCGACCTTCGCCCTACGCCCTTCGCTCTTCGCCACTTCGCGCGCCACGCGTTCACAGCCGCCTTGAACCTCGAGGTAGGCGGGCCTGCGCAAGTGTTCGGCGACGTCCTCGTACCGAGGTGGGGTCAAGGCTCGCGAAGCGACGGGTTCGCGGTCGCGTTCGGGTTCGGGGCCAGAGGTTGGGTGCGCCGGAGGGGTTGGGGCAGAGGGTCAGAGGGTCGGGGGCAGACGTTCGCGGGCGGAGGCTGATTGCGCTCGAGGTCGCCGTCGCGTGGGGGCTACGTCGAGGAGCTGCCGCGGACCGCGGAGTCACGCGGCCCTCGCGCCTCAACCTCTTGCCCCAACCCTCTGCCCCTGAACCCTGAACCTCTTGCCCCAACCCTCTGGCCCCGACCCCGAACGCGACCCCGAACGCGAACGGTTCGAGAAGGCTCGGACGCGAGGGGCCGGTCCGCGGATGAGGCTTGTGAGGGGCGCATAGAGCCGGTCGGCGCCGGCGCTAACCGCGTCCTCGGCCTCGGCTGTGCTGTCGTCGGCGATCGCGGCGATCTCGACGGCGGCGGCTGCTTCCACGCACTCGCCGCCCGCCCGCGTCGCGCCCGGGGCGGCGCTCGGTGCAGGAAACGAGCCCCGGCACCCCGTGGGATCGCCGGCGCGGGGCGGAGAAGAACCACCATGCTCGTGGCAGCGTTACCGGTGGCTACGGCCTCTCGCGATCCTCGGCGACCACGCTCTTTCCGTTTGGAATCCGGTGCGCGACGGCTGCGCCATCCGTGTGGCCGTCCTCGCGCCGGGCTGGCGAGACGGGTCGCGCTGCGCGCCGCCAGTGATTCTGCGCAATCCCCCACGTGGGTGATTCCGGTCCCCCGCGTGGGTGATTGTTGGGATGGTCGTCGACTGTCAGGCTCGTCGTGGACGCCCTTCAAGGGCGCGATGTCATGAACCGACGAAAGCCACATCATCCGCCCGATCTGCCACCGTCGCCCTCCCGGCGCGGCCGATTCCCCACTGCCCTCCTCTTCTTCGCGCTCGTGCTCGTCCTCCTCGGCTGCGCGCAAGAGGCCGTTCAGGGGCCTCCAGGGATCCAGGAGTGTGAGGAGCTGGATCGCTCGTTGGAGGCGAACATGAGCCCCAGAGTGCGGGCGCTGGTCCAGGGCCACCGCCTGGCGAGGCAACCGCCGAGGGACGATGCGTCGCGCGAACGAATGCGCGCGCAATGCAAGAAGACGCTGGATTCCATGGTTGGGCATCGCCCGCGCTAGCTCACTGCTGCCCTCCCGGGTGGCGCAAAGTCCTCGGACGCCAAACTGGCGTCGCGACCGCAACGGCGCTGCCTGTCGGGCGAGCGCGAGGTTCAGGAGATTCGAGATGAGGAAGCTCTTCGTAGCGGCCATGGGGCTGCTTTGTGCCGTTTCCGCTCCGCTGACGCTTCGCGCCGCGGATCCACAAGACAACGGCGGCCTCGGCGTCTACGCCGAAGGGGCCGGACTCGAGGGCGCCTCGGCCGACCCGCAGACGGGAGCATTCACCCACACTATCCCTTTCAAGATGCTTCGCGCGCGGGGCGTCGCACAGCCCTCGCTCTCGCTGACGTACAGCTCTCGCGCGGGCTCGCGAGAGGCGGGGATGGGCTGGGGCTTGAGCCTGCCCACCATCGAGCGGCAACCGCTCTCCGGGTGGCCTTCGTTCGACGATGGCGAGGGGCACGACCCGGCGGTGAAAGATCGCTTCGCGTTCGACGGGAAGCCCCTCGTCTTCTTGTGCACCGTGGGGGTCTCGTGCCCCCAGAACGATCCGACGGAAGCGGCCGGCGCGACCTGGTCGTTCCCGAGCTGGGCAACCGGTGCCCAGTACTTCCGCCTTCAGGTCGACGGGATGGGAGCGCGGTTCTTCTTCTTCCCGGGCGAGCACCGCTGGCGCGTGCAGCTTCGGGGCGGGACCGAGATGCAGCTCGGCTATCCAACGACGCTCGCGGGTGCGACCGGCCCGGCGGTCGACGCCGAGGCCAACGGGACGAAGGTCGCGCGCTACAAGATCGCTCGGCTCGTGGACGCGTGGGGCAACGCGGCGGTCTACCGCTGGCAGAACATGGGCGCCCGAGGGCTCAGCTACTTGACTGACATCTTCGACACCTCCGATGTCGGAAGCCCGGGCGATCTCGACGCCTACGCGCACCACGTTCAGCTCGACTGGGAGCCCGCGCCAGCCGGATACACGGCCTGGACAGCAGCCCACGTGGACCGTGGGGCCATGGACATGCGTCTCCGCCGCGTCGGGGTCTCCGCCGCGCCTTGGTCGGGCGCGACGGCACGCGAGGTCGTCCGCCTCTACAAGCTCGAGTACTTCGACCGCCGCACGGACGACGGCAGCAACATCGACCCGAGCGCGGGGCCGCTCTGGAATCGCTGGTTCCTCAAGTCGCTTCAGACACTCGGCAAGTGCGGCGGCGTCGAGACCGATGGCCAGATCACCGAGGCCTACCAGTGCTGGGGGCCGCTGCCGATGACGTTCGAGTACCAAGCGCCCGCGCCGGTGGTGGGCGGGAACGTCATCGAGAGGGTGAACGTCGAGGGCGCCATGCAGACAAGAAGCGCCGCCGCCGCGATCGACGCGAATCGCGACGGGTTGCCTGACATCCTTCGTTCGTGGTCGTACGGCGCTGCGGATCATCGGGAAGCGCATCTGCTGCTGCGGAATACTTCGAGCCCGGTCGGCGGAACGCTTGGCTTCGAGCGAGACTGTATCGACGGAGGCGCGCCAACGGACTTGACCGGCCTGTACGTTCGCGAGGGAGCGAGCGCGGACTTCGATGCCGATCACTACAAGTTCCTCGGTCCGTCGGGGAAGACACTGGTTGGGAGCTTCGGGGACGCGCTGGCGATGTGGAGTGCCCCCGCGCCCCTGCCGCAGTTCTTGCCGATGCGACTCAACCCGACGGTGATGGCGGAGCGCTTCTGCCCTACTGTCGCCGGGTGGGCCCCGAAAGCGTCCTTCAAGTGGAGTTTTGCGGGGGTTACGGGGTGGCTGCAGCCGATACCTGACCCTGCGGTTTCAGGCACCTACTTCGTCGATGCAGACGGTGACGGGCTTCTCGACGAGGTGCTCCCCTACTCGGTCCTCGCCACTGGGTGGAACAACGGGTCCGTCTTCTTCAGCCGCCGACTGCCCGCGGGGGCAACCGCCGCTGCGCCCTACGGCACTGCCGCCAGTGTGCGCCAGATCTCCTTCCTTCAGGAAGGGCCCATGACGGTCATGCCGGCCACTCGCGCGCCGGAGCAGCACGGCCTGTTCAAGCACTGGTACGCGGACATGGACGGCGACGGCTTGCCCGAGCTGATCTGGGCCTCCAGCGTCAACAACGGGGGCGCGTACACGGTCTACCCGGGTGATGGTCGAGGCAGCTTCGGATGCGGGGACCCCGCTCAGCCGAGGTCTCCGCACTGCGCCGGTTCGCAATTTTACACCGTCGCCGGGCCAGGCATCTCCGACCGCAACGTCTACTTCGTCGACGTCACAGGTGATGGCCTCGCGGATCTCGTGGTCCCGGAGCTCGGCGAAAACGAGGGTGGGATCCGGCTGTGGATCAATCAGGACGGCAAGAGCTTCGCCTGCGCACAGCCGGCGACGGCATGCAGGGTGGCGCAGCTCGGCGATAACTGCCCGGCGCTGCCTGGAAAGACGGGTTTCAACACCTGCCTCGGTTCGAACGCAGCGTACGGCGAGGGGAACACGTCCGTTTCGTTCGCAGACATGAACGCCGACGGTGTGGAGGACATGGTCGTCATCCGCAACGACTTCGTGTGGACGTGGTCTGCCGTCCGCGCGGGCGGGATCGTGCCGCCTCCGGCGAGCCCCTGGGCGCATGCGCCGAAGCCCGGGCTTCTCACCCGCATCAACGATGGTCGCGGCAAGACCGTCGAGGTCAAGTACGAGTCGGCGCAGCTCCTCGACCGTGCAGCCGCAGGGACCAGTAGCCCGTGGAGCTCGCACCTCCCGCAGGCGACGCAGGTCGTGACGACCATTCACGTTGCGAACACGCGCCACGCTCACGGCGACTCGAGCGACGACCTCGACTTCAAGCCCGAGCGCTGGACGAACTACTCCTACCGCGATCCGGCGTTCGATCCCTGGCGGCAGCAGTTCGTGGGCTTCCGGTCCGTGAGCGTCACGACCGGGGCGTCGATGGTCGAGACCCAGTACTGGCACAGCAACTGCGAGAAGGACTCCATCGTCATGTGCATCGGTGGCACGGACGACGACGACTGGCGCTGGAAGAGCGGCCTTCCGGTCCGGATCGATCGGCGCTCCACAGCGGTGCAGCAGGGGGTACGCCGTCTATCCACCCATTTCCCGAAGTGGTCGGCTCGAGTGCTCGCGCAGGGCGCCACGGCCTCCGATCGGCGAAGGGTCTGGCTACCGTTCGAGGAAGACAGGCGCACCTACCTCTACGACGGCGCGAGCCCGTCGACCGACGCAGGCGTCGACAGCGATCCGAATGGCGACTCCGTCCCGAAGCCGGCGACGCAGGCGGGCATCCGTGTCGAGCTCCGCTCCACGATGGACGTGGACAACCACGGCAACACCACCAAGCGGTGGGACTTCGGGCGGACGGACGTGGCTGACACGTCGCTCAGCACCATCAGTGTCACATGCAACGAACGGAACCAGTGCCTCGTCGGCTCGAGCTCACTCGCGTGGCCGACCGCACCGACCGCGGCGCAGTGGGTCGACCGGTCGCGGCAGTACACGTATGGGCCCCACGGCGAGCTGACGACGGTCAGCACCGTCGTCGACCGAACCTCCGTGCTCGATCGGCGGCACGAGGCCGGCGGCGCAACGGCCCCACTGCCGAGCAGCGCAACCCTCGCGGGCCAAGAGGTCCAGCTCGCCGAGCTCACGTACGATGCCTACGGGAACGTCACGCGCCGCTCCGGCCCCGATCACATCGGATGCGCGAGCACCGAGTACGACGAACGATACCGGCAGCTCCCCGAGGTCGAGTACACGCACCACGTGGGTTGCGGGCCCTTGGCCCTCGCCGACGCCACGGGGTTCACATGGGACCGCGGCCACGAGCTCCCCACCAACGTCGTCGGGCCCCACGGCGATCCACACGTCGCGGTCTATGATCCGTTCGGCCGCCTGGAGGTCTTCTACGAGCCGCTCCCAGAGACCGGCGGGCTCGTCCTCGCGGGGGAGCGCTTCTATGAGGACGGATCGGAGGGCAGCCCTGTCCAGCGCGCAAGGTCGATCGACTACCTGTCGGACGCGCCTGCGCAGACCCGAGAGGTCGTCACGATCGCCGACGTCCTGGGCCAGCCCATCGCGACGTACACCAAGTACGGGGGCCTGTGGGACGTGCACGGTTACGCGAAGTACAGCACCGAGGGTCTGCCGTACTACTCGCAGCGACCCACGCGCACCGCGCAAGACCCGACGACGTCCCCGACGACGATCGGGGCTCCGCGCGGGGCGTCCGCGGACAACTCGTTCGGCTATCTCTACGATGACTACTTCCGCCTGACCACGGTGGTGGACGGTACGGTCCCCGTCGCGTCGTACCAGCGATTGCCGCTCAGCGTGAGCGTCCGAGACGCCGAGCAGATCGGCGGGAGCCACACCGCGGCGAGCACCATCGTCGACACCGACGGGCATGGGCGGACGAGCCGCGTGCGCCAGGTCACGGCGGCTGCGACCATCACGACGACGCGAAGCTACCTCGCGAGCGGCGAGGTGTGGAAAGAAGAGCGGACGGCGCTGGGCACCTCCGTCGCGAGGACGATGGTGTACGACTCGCTCGGGCGCGTCGTGGAGAACCACGAGCCCAACACGGAGCACACCGACGCCTCGGGGACGAAGCGCTTCTGGCGCTACGCCTGGGACGCGGCGGGGCGTCTCGTCGGGACGAGCGATCCTCGAGGATGCGGCAAGAACGTCTTCTACGACGACCGGAGTCGCAAGACGGCCGAGGACTACTCGCCGTGCCTCGCCTCGCAAGCGCCGTATTCGCCTCCCGACCTCGTCACCGGCGAAGGGGCGGAGACCTTCTATCTCTACGATGACTACGAGGCTGGCCAGGTCGCGCCGAGCGCGACGTTCGCCGACAATGCCCAGTTCGCGATCGGCAGGCTCGTCGCCGTCCACGACCGGGGCGCCCACTCGCGCTTCAACTACGACGTGCGTGGGCGCGTGCGCCGAACGTCGCGGCGAATCGCGCGCCCTGCGGGCGCGCCGCCCGGCGCCGACGCGTACACGAGCCACTGGTTCGTGGCGGAGTCGGAGTTCGACAACGGAGACCGTCTCGTCTCCCAGACGACCGGCGCGAGCGCCCCGGCGCTGATGGGGTGGGGCGGACGCAGCGAGGTCTCCTACGGCTACGACGTCGCCGGCCACCTCCACCACGTGAACAGCAGCTACGACGGCCTCGTGGCCGGGATGCAATACGCCCCCGACGGCCAGCCCACGGACGTCGCCTACGCCGACGCGGCGTCCACGACCGCGACCTTAACCTACGACGCGCGCCGCCGCCTGACGGACTACGCGCTGCGCCGACCTGGCGGCTCCCCCATGTGGACCGCGGCCGCGCCGCCGCCGAGCTATCCGCTACCGAACAGTCAGACCACGCAGCGGGAGCTCACGTGGCTGCACTACACACGCGATCTCGTCGGGAACCCGACGGCGATCGACGACCTCGCCCCGCAGTCGGCGACGACCGCTTGGCCGGGCGGCGCCAAGCCCGTGGCGCAGCGCACCTTCGCGTACGACGACCTCTACCGAGTGCTCACGGCCGGGTACCGGTACATGGGCAACGCCCTCTCGCCCAACGACGGGCAGGTGAACCCGTACGCGAAGGAGCTGACCGAGCCGGGCTCGCCGGCGCCGATTCCGCGAAGGAGCGTCAGCGCCCGCGTGCGGCAGCAGACGTTCGCGTACGACCACCTCGGCAACACGACGAGCACCGGCGACGACCAGTCGCTGCGCTTCGACCGCTCCCTCGGCGCAATCACGAACGGGACCGCGCACCCGAATCAGCTCGTGTCGGCTTCGGGGGTCTCGGCGAAATACGATCCCGCCGGCAACCTGGTGGACCTCACGGTCACGCGCCCTGGCACGTGCGACGCGGGCAAGTGCGCGCAGCGCTTCGTCTACGAGTGGGACGAGGTGGGCCAGCTCGTGCGCGCCCGCCGGTGGGACTACACCGGCAACACCATCCCCGCGGGCGAGCCCGTCCACCCGGCGGTGCCGACGCAGGCGCCGGACCGCGACCTCCGCTACGCGTACTCGATGGGCTCGCGCGTCTTGAAGACGGTGGCCGACGAGACGAGCGCGCAGATGCACACGCTCGAGGTGTTCGGCTCGCTCCGCGTGGAGGGGGCGCAGCTCCTCGGTGACGACTACGAGCTCAACGAGAACACCGAGAAGGTGTACCTCGGTGGTCTCGGCAGGCTCGTCTACGACCCCACGCTGCCCTCGTGGTCGGGGGACCCGAAGCAC
>JAEUKG010000760.1 GCA_016794325.1 Myxococcales bacterium
GACGCGCGCATCGCCGACAGCGCGGCCGTCACGAGGGTGCTGGTGCTCGAGGGCGGGCGCCTCACCTGACGGCGCCGCGCGCGGGCCACGGCCGAGCTGCCGGCGGCGCGCGGGGAGGACGCCTCACCGGACGGCGCGGGCTGGGCTATCATCGTCTTCGATGACCTCGTCGAGCGACCCGCGAGCCACGCGTCGGAGGGCGCGCTGACGTGGCGAACCTCCTCGAGCCGTGGGTGCTCCTGTCCGTGATCGCGTCGGCGATCGCGACGCTCCTGCTCGCCCGCGCGGGCACCACCGCCGTCCGCGTGCTCCGCCACTTCGACGCGCGCCGCGCCACCGAGGGCCAGCTCGCGCTCGAGCGGCGCCTCGAGCTCGCGTCCACGTTCGTCCGGGTCGCGTTCACCCTCGACCTCGCCGCCCTCGTGCTCCTCGTCCTGTCGGCCGACAAGCTCAGTCACGCGATCCGCGGCGCGATGTGCGGCTACGGCGTATTTGCGGCAAACGATTGGGGATTTCGCGCGCTCTTCGCCGCGATCGCCTCGGTGTTCGTGACCGGGCTCGTGGCCCAGGCGTTCGCCTTCGACGCCCGCGTCCGCGGGATGGACCTCGCGCGCCCGCTCTCGATCGCCACCCTCGTCACCGTGCCGTTCGGCTTCGCCAAGCTGGTCCTCGTCTGGCTCTTCCTGTCGAAGCTCGATCTCACCGTCGTCGCGTCGTGTTGCTCCGTGGATCTCGACGCCGCCGCCGCCGACACCACGCTCTACGCGCACGGGCCCCGCGAGCTCGCGGCCTACGGCGCGCCGGCGGCGACGGCCCTCGCCGTGGCGCTCGCGCTCGTCGCGTCGCGGCGGCCCACGCGGGGCAAGGTCGCCGTCGCGGGCGCTTCGGCGCTCCTCGCCGCGGTCCTCGGCGTCGCGGCCGCGGTCCTCGAGGTCGCGCCCCACGCGTTCGAGACCCCGCGTCACGTGTGCCCGTTCTGCCTCGTGAAGCCGGACGTCCTCGCCATCGGGTATCCCCTGTTCGGCGCGCTGCTCGCCGCCGGGCTCTGGGCCGCCGGAGCCGCCCTCGCCACCGCGCTCGCGCGAGGGCCCGCGGCGCGCGAGGCCTGGGCCGGCTTCGTGCGTGACCGGCTGCGCCGCGAGGCGATCGCGCTCGTGGTGGCGCTCCTCGTGGGGGTGGCGCCCGTCGTCCGCTACGCCGTCGTCTCGGGCGGAGCCCCGCTCTTCCGATGACGCCGCTCCTTCGGGCCGCGCTCGCGACCGGCGCCCTCGCCCTCGGGCTGATGTCGGCGTCGTGCAAGCGCACCGAGGACCGCTGCTCCTACTGCGGCATGAAGGTGAAGCCCGACAGCGCGTGGCGCGCCGTCGACAAGACGAACCAGCGGAGCTTCGACACTCCGCGGTGCGCCTTCGGCGCGAAGCTCGAGGGCAAGGAGAAGGTCGGCGCGCTCGAGCTCGTCGACTACTACGATCGCGAGGCGCGCCCGTCGGTCGATCTCGTCTACGTCGCGGGCAGCGACGTCATCGGCCCGATGGGCCCCGACCTCGTCCCGGTGAAGCCGGCGATGGTCGACAAATTCACCAAAGATCACGGGAAGAAGGCGGTCTACCGCGAGGCGGAGATCACGCCCGCGGTCCTGAAGTCTCTGCTCGAGTGACGCTCGCGCCGCGGAGCTTGAGGGGGTCCCCGCTGCGTGTTAGCGAGTCTCGGTGATGGCCGGCTCCGAGCTCCCTCCGCGGCTCAAGCGAACCCTCGAGCTCGTCTACGGGGTCGAGGGCGTGACCGCGGCGCGGGTGTGGCAGTGGGGCGAGCGGGTGGCGGTGGGCGTGCGCCCCGCCGCGACGTCCGCGCCCGGCGAGCTCCTCCGGCGCGTCGAGGCCGCGGTCGCGGGCGTGCGCGAGCCCGAGGAGACCTGGGAGTTCGGAATTCTCGAGACGGAGTGAGGGCGGCCCTCAGCTCGCGGTGAAGATCGCCTCGATCTCGTTCTTCACCTGCTCCTCGGTCTGCCCGCGCGAGATCGCGATCTCGCGGACGATGAGGGAGCGGGCGGTGTCGAGCATGCGTTTCTCGCCGAACGAGAGCTGCTTGTCGGTCTTGAGCCGGTAGAGGTCGCGGAGCACCTCGGCGACGTCGTAGATCGATCCGGTGTCGATCTTCTCGCGGAAGCCGCGGTAGCGGCGGTTCCAGGTCTGCTTGTCGAAGGTGATCGTCCGCTCGCGCAGGATGTCGAAGATCTCGCGGATCTCCTCCTCACCGATGACCTCGCGCAAGCCACGCTCCGAGGCGTTGTGCACGGGCACCAGGATCTTGTGATCCGTGTTCATCACCCGCAGCACGTAGAACTTCTGGCGCTGGCCGGCGATCTCCTTCTCTTCGACGCGGATGACCTCGACGACGCCCTGCACGGGGTACACCGCTTTGTCACCCACCTTGAACTGAGCCTCGGCCATTCGCGCGTCCTCAGCGCCGTCCTGGCGCCCCAACTCGTAGAAGCATCCCGCACTCGGCGAAACACCGCGGGGCGAAGGTCAGAGTATCTCCGCCCGACGCAAGGTGTCAAAGCCGGTCACCACCCGTCACCCCCGCGCCAGCTCTTCGGCCAGTCCCCAGCGCACGCCGCGGTCGGAGACGACCACGCGCTCGGCGCCCATCGCGTCGAGGCAGGCGAGCGCGACCGAGCCCCCCGCGACGATCACGTCCGCGCGCTTCGGGTCCAGGCCCGCGACGCTCGCGCGCCGCGCGAGCGGCATCGCCGCGAGCCGCGCCACGACCTCCTCGATCGCGCCCTTGGAGAGCGCGCTGCCGTGCACCTTGGCGCCGTCGTAGGTCGCGAGCTCCATCGCCACCGCGGCGAGCGTCGTCATCGTCCCCGCGACGCCGACGGGGGGCTCGCGCCCTCCCAACCCTGCGTAGATCCCCGCGATCCCGGTGAGCGGCGCCAGCGCCGCGCGGGCCGCCTCGCGCATCGCGGCGAGCTCGCTCGCGGTCGGAGGATCGGTCAGGCGGACGCGCTCGGTGAGCCGCACGCTGCCGACATCCACGCTCACCCGGTCGGCGACGCGCCGGTCTTGGTCGAGCGCGATGGCCTCGGTGCTCCCTCCGCCGATGTCGAAGACCATCGCCGGCCCGACCCAGCCGAGCCCCGAGAGCGCGCCGCGGCCGGTGAGCTCGGCCTCACGCACGCCGGTGATGACCTCGGGCTCCACGCCGAAGAGCCCCGCCACGCGGCTGCGCATGACCTCCGAGCCTCCGGCGTCGCGCATCGCGCTCGTCCCGACGATGCCGGTCTTCGACACGCCGAGCTCCTTCACCACCTCCGCATACCCCTCGAGGCAGGCGAGCGTGCGCGCCACGGCCTCGGGCGCGAGCTGGCGCGTCTGGTCGACCCCCTGCCCGAGGCGCGTGATGGTCGCGATCTCGCGCACCGCGCGGAGATCGCCGGCCGCGGTGCGCTCGGCGACGAGGAGCAGCGTGGTGTTGGTCCCGATGTCGATGGTCGCGACGCGCATGAGTGCCTCCTTGCTCGAAAAACAGACGGGCTCCCGCGCACTTGGCGCAGGAGCCCGCAGGTCCGCCAGAGCGGAGCGAGACTACTTGATGGTGCCGAGGTTGAGCATCTCCTCCACGTTCGGCTGGACGACCAGCTCGACGCGGCGGTTCTTGTCCTTCTCCTCTTTGCTCTGGTTGGCGATGCTGCCCGCCGCCGGGTCGGTCTCGCCGTAGCCGGCCGCCGCCCAGTTCTTCGGGTCGAGGCCGCCGCCCGTGGGCTCGGCCTTCTTGCCCGCCGGGGGGTTCTTCGGCGGGGTGTTGGGGGCGACGAGGAAGACGACGACCTGACGCGCGCGCGCGAGCGAGAGGCCCCAGTTGTCCTTGAACGGCCCGCCGCCGTACGGCGTGTTGTCGGTGTGGCCGGCGACCTGGAACATGCGCTTCGAGAGCTGGTTGTCGTTGCGCACGACCTCGGCGACCTGGGCGAGGACCTCCTTGCCCTGGGGCTTGAGCTCGTCTTTGCCCGAGTCGAAGAGGATGTCGCCGGGGAGCTGGATGACCATGCGGTTGTTGCGCACGGCCACGCGGAGCCCGAAGCTGTTCAGCTTCTCGAGCTTCGAGCGGAGCTCGCGGAAGCGCTTCTCGATCTCGGTGAGCTGGTCGGCGCGCTGCTTGTACTCGGCGAGCGCCTGCGAGAGGCGCGCGCGATCCTCGCTCGCCTTCTCGAGGCCGACGCCGGCGGCCTTGAGCTGCTCGCGCATCCGCTCGATCTCGTTCTGCGCGTCGTTGAACTTCTTCTGGTCCTGGTCCATCTGAGACTTCGCAGCCTTCAGATCGGCGGTCAGCTTGTCGACCTCACGCTGCTTGGCCGCCATCTCCTCGTCGGAGTGGCCGCACCCAGCGAGGCCGACGGCGCCGGCCAGGAGAAGCGGAAAGAGAGACAGACGGTTCATCAGCGCCATGGTGGGGGGACCTCCTCAAAGTGGCCCAGAAGCACGGGAATTCGGCGCCTCGAACGGTACGGACCCTCCCCGCCCACGTCAACCCCGGAGTGGGGTTACGGGCACTTGCCACCGCCGGGCAGCGCGCCCTCCTCCGCCGTGCGGCGCCGGTAGAGGCGGAGCGCGTTGTCGAGGTCCGGCAAGAAGCGCAGGACGTCCTCCTTCGGCGAGTCGATGGTCGTGCGCTGCGTCGCGGAGGCGCCGCTCGGCTGGATCACCGTGCGCGTCAGCTTGCCTTGCTCGACCTGGCAGTTTCCGACGTCGCACGCCTTGATGGCGCCGCTGCCGTCGACGTGGATCCGCGTGCACGCGCCGTCGGCCCTGAAGTCCCAATAGCGAACGAGGCCGTCGGCCTTCTCGTCGTTGACCCAGCTCCCCACCACCGAGAAGGTGCCGTCGCGGTCGCTCGCGCACGCGGCGACCGCCGCCGCTGCGAACGCCGCGACGCAGGTGAGCCGCAGAACCCCTCGCCCAGGCTGTCGCTTCGCCATCGCCGGATCGTCCCACGCGGCCGGCTCTCCGCCAAGCGGGCGCGAAATCGAGGGCGAAAGCCCGTCATGGGCACGTGAGCCCGTCCGGCAACCCTCCCCGCCGGTAGGTGCGCGTCCCCTCGTTGTCGGTGATGACGAGCTCGTCTTTGCTGACGCTGAACGGACGCGAGAGGGGGACGCCGCTGCCTCCGGTGTTCGATCCCGTCGTCGTCTTGAGCGTGCTCCCGACGACCTCGTACGTGCCCTGCGAGCACGTCGTCGACGACCCTCGTCGAACCCAAAATCGAAATTTTTTTTCGCTCCCGAAATCCCAGTAGCGAGACTCCGTGTACGACGCTCCAGCGTCGTCGAGGGGGTAGGTGCTGGTGGTGCTCCATCCTCCCTCGATGCTATCCGGATCGTCACTGCAGCTCGCGGCGGCGCTCGCCGCGACGAACACGGATCCCACTAGTTTTGCCGCGGTCATCGCGCGTCGAGCGATCGTCATGGTGCGCGACACTCTGCGCCCTCCTCCCGGAGCGGGCAAATTCACCCGCCAAGTCAAGTCGCAGGTCAACGAAAATCGAATCTGAGCCGACGTGCACCCTGTCCGCTCGCTCACCCGGCACACCCGTCAAGTTTTTTTATTTGACAGCTAACGTACGTGACCATATAAGACATGCATCTCACCGCAAGTGCTGGTGACCTGGTCACCGGATATGTGCCGGTGACCCATGCAGGAGGGATTTCCTATGGCTGCTAAGAAGAAGGCTGCGAAGAAGACCAAGACCACCAAGAAGGCCGCCGGCAAGACGGCGAAGAAGGCGTCGAAGAAGCGCGCCTCTGCCAAGAAGCCTGCCAAAAAGGCTGGTGCAAAAAAGGCTGCTAAAAAACCAGCCAGAAAAGCCGCCCCCAAGGCGGCGAAGACGGGTGGTGGTCGTTCCGCCGGCAAGCGCCCTAGCGCTAAGAAGCCCGCTAAGGCGGGGCCCCCGGCAGGCGTTCCGTCGATGTTGGGCGGCGCCCCGGCGTCCAGCTCGAGCATGGACGACGGCGAGGAATAGCCAAACCATATCCAGCGATTGCCAGTGGCCCCAGGCCAAAACGCGGTTCACGTTCCATTAGCGTGGATCCGGGCCTGGGGAAGGCAGAGCAAGGAGGAGGGCGCAACCTTTGGGTTGTGCCCTTCCGTCTTTTAAGGCTCCGGTTCCTCAAGGAATCCAAGCCGTTGGGCGGGGCGCGCGAAAATAGGCAGCGCGCTGCCCAATTCTGGGAGGGCGATCCCCCGGTCGCGAAAATAGGAAGCAGGCTGCCCAATTCTGGGAGGGCGATCCCCGTGCCGCGAAAATAGGCAGCAGGCTGCCCAATTCCGGGAGGGTGATCCCCCCGCCGCGAAAATAGGCAGCTCGCTGCCCAATTGAAGGAGCGCCATCCCCTGCGCGTGGAACGGATGGTGGAATCCGCTCATGCTGGATCGCGCCGAGGCACTGGCCAGGTGAGGGGGAGTCGGATGAATCCCTCCGCGCGTGCAGCGGTCGGGTGTGCAGGTGTGGAGAGCGTCAGTCGCCGAGGTAGAGCTTGAGCGCCTCGGCGGCCGCCCGCCGATCGAAGGGCACGCCGCGCAGCTCGTCGCGCTGGCTGATGCTCTCGAAGAGATCGGTCAAGAACCCATAGAACTCGCCGGCCTCGGCGACCGCGCGATCGAGCTTGTCGGGGTCGAGCAGGTCCGTCTCCTCGAGCGCCGAGAGCGCCTCGATGAACGGATCGATGCGCGGGTAGTCCGCCGCGCGGAGGAGCGGGTACCCCATCGATCGGAAATACGTGAGGAACTCGCGCACGAACTCGAGCGACGACGACCCCGTCCAGCGCTCGTCGTCTCCCGGCAGCGAGCTCGCCTTGTGGCCGAACGCGCGGATGATCTGCGAGAACATCCACACGTCGCGGCGGAGGCGCTCGCTGAGCGTGCGCTTGGCGGCCACGTCGTCGAACACGCCTTGCTCGTCGAGCCGCGCGCCGAGCGCCTTGCCGAGGACGAGCACCGCGTTCTGCAGCGCCGGCCGCAGGTTGCCCGTGATGTGGGCGACCGCCGCGCGGAGGTGCTCCGTCGAGGCGCCCGAGTCGGGCGCGGGGAAGTCGTGCTCGAAGGCGCGCCGCAGCTCGAGGCGGATGTTCGCCGCGATGCCGCCGAGCGTGCCCTTGATGCCCATGAGGCGATGGCCCTCCGCGAGGAGCGCCTCGTAGCGCTCCGCGATCTGCGAGGCGGGGACGCGGAACACCTCGCGCTCGTAGCTCTCGGCGAGCTGCGCCCCCGCGTTCTGCCGGAGGTAGCCCGAGAGGGCGCGGGCGTCGGAGCGGAGCACCGAGAGCGTGAGGTAGACGAGACCGGAGGGGCGCTTCGTCTCCCGGACGCCGCTCTCGAGCAGGGTCATGTAGCGGAGCATCCGAAAGAGCGACAGGAACGTGAGCGCGACGAGCCGACGGGCGTGCTCGCCCGGCACCTGCCGCATCAGCTCGAGGACGCGGGGGTTGCCGATGCGGTCGAACTCGGGGCGGAACTCGAGCGCCGACACCGGGCTGAAGAACGCCGACTGCGACACCTCGCGGTGGGCGACGTTGAGGAGCGCGAAGAAGAGCCGGAACGGCACGCGCGGGAGCCGCGTCGTTCCCGCCACGACCTCGAGCAGGTTCGTCATGCCGTGCCGGAGCACGAAGAGCGACTCCTCCGGCGTGTCTTGGCTGACCGATCCGCGGACGAGGCGGCTGCGCGCGGCGTCGTCGGGCAGCAGCGTCTCGAGGTAGCGCTGGAAGACGAAGGTCTTGTCGCGCTCGGCGAGCAGGAGCCGGCTCACCGTCACGATGCGCGACATCCCCTCGCGGGCGACGACCAGGGGCTCGCGGTAATCCTGCGCAACCACTGCGCTTTTTCGCGATGGGCCCGGGTGGTTCCGGGGGTTCCCGAAGCAGGCGATCCCCTTGAGGAGCACCTCGAGCTCGAAGAGGAGGTCCTCCTTCTTGTCGTGGGCGAGCTTCGCGAACCACGCCTCGCGCGTCTGCTGTTGCTCCCGCCGCAGCCCCCGCGTGTCGCGCAGGAGGTCGGCGTACGGATCGAGCCCCGACGCGACGCTCGGCGGGGGCAGCGATCTCGGCGGGAGGGAGGCGGCCACTAGGCCTTCCCCCTCCGAGCGAGCAACGTGTCGAGGCGCCCGACGCGCGCCCCCAACATCCGCGCCATCACGTGCTGGACGTCTTGGCGCATCCGCTGCGACAGGAGCGTGATGTCGAGCGCGATCTGGCTCGTGGCGATCTCGGCGATCGCCTTCGTCTCGCTGACGACGGCGTTGTCGCCCTCGTCGCGCTCGGTGGCGCCGATGAGCGACCGCTTGTCGTCGGCGATGACGACGAGCCGATGCTTCCAGAACTCCTCGAGCTGCGCCTCGGCGAGGCCGTAGCTGAAGATCTCGCCGGGCATCGCCGGCAGCGCCGCGTGGGAGAACACCACGATGTAGACCTTGCGCTTCGCGGCCTTCTTGAGCTCCGGGAGGAGCTGCGACAGCTCGCGCGGCCAGCCCGACACGACGAGCAGCTCCTCGGCGGTGCGCACGAGCCGCTCCGCCTCCTCGAGGATGCGCGTGTACCCGCGCACGCTGTAGGCGTCGGGCACCTGCGGCGTCGACTCGATGCGGCGCATCGCCTCCTCGAGCTGCGACGTGGAGGCGTCGAATCGCTTCCGCAACATGGCGAGCAGCTCCTCGGCCGGCGCCGGCGCGAAGCGGATCGGCGAGCCGGCGATCGACCGGGCAGCCCCCGCCTTCACCAGCCGGCGGAGCACGCCGTAGACGGCGGAGCGAGGGATCTGCGCGCGGACGCCGACCTCGTACCCCGTCGCCGGGCTCTCGAGGAGCAGCGCAGCGTACGCGCGTGATTCGTTGAGGCTGAAGCCCAGCGCGACGAGCGCTGGGACGACGTCGGGCTCTGCCATGCTCACGCCGCCATCCTAGCGCGGTTTTGCAGAGTGTTGATTAACCTGCGAAATCGGCAGAGGCTTTTGCCGGCGGCGGGCCCGCAAAAGCCGAGGGCCGCTGCCGGCGTGCAACGCGTGCGTCCTGCGGGTAACCCAGCGCCGTTCGCGGCGCGCGCCGGAAAAAAGAAAAAGTAGCGCTCGCTCCTGATACCTGGGTAGCCTCTCGCGCGTAGGTTGTGCGCGGGCAGTCCTGACCCGGCAAGACGAGGAGAGAGCAATGAACATTGGCAAGACCCTGGCTTTGACTGCGGTGACCGGCATGCTCGCCGGCGTGATGGGCGGCTGCGGCGGCGACGCGAAGGCCGACCCCAAGACCCCCACGACCGAGGCGGCGCCCACCGGCGACAAGAACTGCTGCAAGGGCAAGAACGAGTGCAAGGGCAAGAGCGGCTGCAAGGCCGAGAAGAGCGCCTGCGCTGGCCAGAACGCCTGCAAGGGCCAGGGCACGTCCTGCCCCAAGGGCTGATCGCAGCCTGACCGCGCGACGCACGCCAGGCCACGCTCGTCCTCGAGCCGGCCTGGCGTTCGTCATTTTGTGGGCCTAGGCTGATCGCCCATGGGGTACCGACAGAAGCACGCGATCCCCGACCTCGGCGTCGGCGTCGGCTTTCGCGTCCCGCACTTCACCCACGTCCTCGGCGAGCGCCCGCCGATGGATTGGTTCGAGATCATCAGCGAAAACTTCATGGTGCGCGGCGGGAGGCCGATCGCGAACCTGGGCCGCTTGCTCGAGACCTACCCCGTCGTCCCCCACGGCGTGTCGCTCTCGATCGGCGGCACGAACCCCCTCGACCGCGACTACCTCGCGAAGCTGAAGAAGCTCGTCGAGTGGCTCGAGCCCCCCTGGTGCTCCGACCACCTGTGTTGGGGTGGCACCGGCAGCGTGAACATCCACGACCTCCTGCCGCTCCCTCAGAACCGCAAGGTGGTCGAGCACGTCGCCGACCGCGTGAAGAAGGTCCAGGACCACCTCGGGATCCCGTTCGCGCTCGAGAACGTCTCGAGCTACATGAGCTACCGCGAGAGCGACATGCCCGAGTGGGAGCTGGTGGCCGAGGTCGCCGAGCGCGCCGACTGCGGCATCCTCTTCGACGTGAACAACGTCTTCGTGTCGGCGCACAACCACGGCTTCGATCCCAACCTCTACATCGACGCGATCCCCGTCGATCGCGTCGTCCAGATCCACCTCGCCGGTCACACCGACAAGGGGCGCTACATCCTCGACACCCACTCCGACTTCGTGCGCGACGAGGTGTGGGCGCTCTACGCGCGCGCGATCCGGCGCGCAGGCGCGGTGTCGACGCTCATCGAGTGGGACGACGAGATCCCGGAGTGGGACGTCTTGTCCGCCGAGGCGGCCAAGGCGCGGGAGCTCCGCCGCGCGACCCTCGCCGAGGCGCCGGGAGCGGAGGCGAGGCCATGAAAAACTTGAGCGAAATCCAGGCTTTCGTGGCGCGTTCGGTCCAGCGCCGAGACCCCCTACCCCCGGACCCCGCCGCCGCGCGCGAGGCCGAGCTCGCGCTCGTCGGCAACGCCCGCCTCTCCGCCGTCGAGATGCTCGACGTGTACCGAGAGCAGTTCTTCCTGCGCCATGTCGGGGCGCTCCGCGAGGACTTCCCCGCCCTCGAGCACATGCTCGGCGACGCGGGCTTCGACGACGCCGCGTGCGCGTACCTCGCGGCGATCCCGCCGCGCGACTTCTCGCTCCGCGATCTCGGCGCGCGCCTCCCCGGATTCCTCCGCGAGGCCGCGCCGTGGTCCGCCGATCCGCGCCACGCGGATCTCGCGCGCTTCGAGTGGGCCTACGTCGACGCCTGGGACGCGCCGGACGCGCCGCCGCTCGACCCCGCCAAGATCGCCGCGATGCCGGAGGACGGGTGGGCTCGCGCGCGGGTGGTGTTCCACCCCTCGCTCACCCTCCTCGACCTGTGCATCCCCGCCCACCGCTACCGCGCGGCGGTGCGCGCCGGCGAGCCGGTCGAGCCGCCGTCGCTCGAGCGTACGATGTGTGCAGTCTACATGGGTCACGAGACCCTCGAGTGCGCGGAGCTCGAGCCCGGCGCCTACGCCTTGGTCACGCGGCTCGCGCGGGGCGTCCCCCTCGGCGCCGCGTGCGAGGAAGCGGTCGCGGAGACCCGCGCGGAACCGGCCGCGTTCGAGGCCGAGATCGGCGGGTGGTTCCAGGGGTGGACGCAGCGCGGGTGGGTCGTCGACCTCACCTGAGCGAGGCGCCCGTCAGGGCTTGCCCTTCGGGTGGAAGTTGAAGGGGTAGCTCGCGCGCGTCTCGAAGCCGCGCGGGCTCTCCGGGAACTTCAGGCCCTTGATGACGTTCATCACGCACTTCTGGACGCCGTCGTCGAGGATGCGCGTCTTGGCGGCGTCGACCGTCACCTCGCTCACCACGCCCTTCGGATCGATCACGAACTTCACGGTGAGATCCCCCTCGATGCCGGGGTGCGCCTTCAGGCCTTCGTCGTAGCAGGCCCGCGCGGCGTCGCGGTTCGCGGCGACGCGCGCCTGGATGTCGGCGACCGAGCGGCCCGGATCGGCGGTGTGGCCGCCGTCCTTGCTCGCGCCCGCGTCTTTGGGCGCCTCGGCGAGCTTCGTCCCCGCGCCCGCGTCTTCGGTCGCGAGCGTCGTCGACGGCGCGGCGCCGGTCGAGATGGGCGCTGCGCTCCCCGCGCCCGACGCCGAGCCCGCGGGGGTGGTGTCGGGGTGCTTCGGCCCGTCCGGCTGTTTGTTGCCGCCACCGCACGCGATCACCGCGCTCACGAGACCCACCGCCCCGACGACCCAGAAGAGACCCTTGCGCATGGGTCGAGGGTAACCGAAGTCGGAGGACGTCACGGCGGCAGGTTGCGCCGTCCCGCACGGCCTGGTTGAAAAGTTCCAAGGCCAGCGAACGGGCAGGAGGAGCCATCCCACAAAAGCGCAGCTCCACCTCGACGAGGTGGGCCCCCGGTGCTTTGTTCTTCCTTGGACCCGTGTCGAACGACGACGCAACGCTCGGCCGCGCCGGGGGCTACGACCTCCTGGTGGAGCTCGCCACCGGCGGGATGGCCACGGTGTACCTCGGGCGGCAGAGCGCCGGCGGGAGCCGCGCGCCGCTCGTCGCCATCAAGCGCCCGCACAAGCACCTCGCGAAGGACAACACGTACCTCGCGATGCTCCTCGACGAGGCGCGGCTCGCGTCGGCGATCGATCACCCGAACGTCGTGAAGGTGCGCGAGCTCGGCTTCGAGGGCGGCGAGCCGTTCATCGTGATGGACTACGTCGAGGGGGCGTCGCTCGCGGACCTCCGCAAGGCGCTCGTCGCGCGCGAGCGGGCGGTCGACCCGCGGGTCGCGGTGCGCGTGGTCCTCGACGCGCTCGCGGGGCTGCAGGCGGCCCACGTGCTCCACGACGAGCACGGGCGTCACCTCGGGATCATCCACCGCGACGTGAGCCCCCACAACGTGCTCGTGGGGTGCGACGGCCAGGCGCGCCTCACCGACTTCGGCATCGCCAAGGCCGCCGACCGCGTGCAGGTGACGCGCACCCACGAGGTGAAGGGCAAGATCGCCTACCTCGCGCCGGAGCGCGTCGACAAGCGGCGCATCTGCACCATCCAGAGCGACGTCTTCGCGATGGCGGTCGTGCTCTGGGAGTGCATCGCGGGTCGCCGGCTGTTTCGCGGCGACGAGGCGCTCGACATCCTCCAGGAGGTGCTGAACGCCGAGATCCCGTCGCTCCGCCGCGTGGGCGCGCCGATCCCCCCCGCCCTCGACGAGGTGATCCAGCGCGGCCTCGCCCGCGATCTCTCGGTGCGCTACCGGAGCGCGGCCGAGCTGGCCTCCGCGATCGAGAAGGCGGCCGGGCGTGGAGGCGTCGCCAGCCACGCCGAGGTCGCGCGGGTGGTGGACACCGTCTTCGACGGCAAGCTCCGGCTCGTGCACGAGCGGCTCCGCGCGGCCTCCGCGGCCGCGGGCCACCCCGAGGCCGATCTCGGCCTCGTGCTCCGGCCGCCGCTCCCGCCCGACGCGCGCTCGCTCGCCGAGAGCGAGCTCGCCGAGCTGGCGCCGCCCCTCCCCAGCGCCCGCTATACCTTCGGACACAACGTCTCGGAGATGCCGGCCGCGATGGGCGTGGGCCGCAAGCTGCCGCGGCGGGCAGCGGTCGCGCTCGGCGCGGTCGCGCTGCTCGGGGTGAGCGTCCTCGCGACCGCCGCGGTGAAGAGCGCGCTCTCCGGCCCGCCCGCGCCCGCGGCCGCCCCCACCGAGCCGGCGCCCGTCGTCGTCGCCTCCGCCGCGCCGAAGGTCCACGAGGTCACCGTGCCGCTGCCCTTCTTGGCCTCGCGCGTGATGCTCGACGACACGGAGCGCACGCTCCGGCCTGCCAGCGATCACGCCACCTTCTGGATCGCGAACGGCGGCGGGCCCCGCCACCGGGTGGTCGCGGTCGCGCTCGACGGCACGCGCGCGGAGGCGGTCGTGATCGAGGTCGACGGAGTGGCGCGGGTGGACGGAGACGGCTACAAGCTCGACGAGACCGACGTGACGATCGAGCTCCCCGACCCGACGACCGCCGCTTCCGTGGCGAGCGCTCCCAAGGCCCCGGCCCGAAAGCCGAGCCGGCCGCGCGCGCGTCCATGAAGCGGCGCCTCGCGATCGTCCTCGCGCTCGTGGGGATCGCCGGCGCGCTCGTCGCGTCGATCGCGGCGTGCGACGGGCCGGTCGTGACGACGTGCAAGAACGTCCCGCCGGGTGGCTGCCCGCTCTCCCACGGCGTCGCGTGCCAGGATCCGGAGTGCGAGGCCGCGTACGCGTGCACCGACGACGGGTGGGTGCTCCATCACGTTTGCCCGGCGCGCGACGGCGGGCGCGACGCGACGACGCCCCGCGATGCGATCGCCGAGTCCTCTGCGCGCGACGTCTCGATCGACGCGCCTCCGGGCGCCTTCGGCGGCCCCGGGTGCGGCGATCTTCAAGCCCCCGACTGCTCCCTCGGCGTCGCGTTGGGTTGCACGAGCGGGTGCTGCGGGTGCGAGGACCTCTTCGTGTGCGACAAAGGCGGCTGGTCGCTCTGGGGCCGCTGCGAAGGCGGCCAGCTCACGCCGCGCTGAGCTCCTTGAGGAAGGGCTCCCACTCCTTGAAGCGGTGGGGGGCGAACAGCAGGATCTGCGCGCTCATCGTCCAGCGGGGCCGGAACGGCCTCCGGGCGAGCCGCATGTTCGCCTCCTCGGGCGTGCGCCACGCTTTGCGGAGGTTGCACGTGCGGCACGCGGTGACGAGGTTCTCCCAGGTGTCGGCGCCCCCGCGCGATCGCGGCAGGATGTGATCGATGTTGAGATCCCGCACCGGCGGCCGCTTGAGGCAATACTGGCACTGGTGGTTGTCGCGCATCATCAGGTTGCGCCGCGTGAGGCGCACCGCGACGCGGGGCGTGCGGTCGTACCGAGCGAGATGCAAGACGCGCGGCACGCGCAGCGCGCCGCCCACGATGGGGATGCGATCGTCGGACTCGCGGACGGGGAGGTGCCGCCACGTTTCGAACCCGTGGCCTTCACCGTCTTCGTCGAGGGCGAGGGCTGCGCCGCCGTACAAGAGGACGAAGGCGCGCTTGGCGGTCGCGAGCTGCACGGGCTCGAAGACGCGGTTCAGGACCAGTACTGGCGAAGAAAGGACGTCACTTGGCACGGCGAATTACCCCGATACAGGGAGGATAGCGGCCCACCGTTGACCGCGCCCGTCAGGGAGCTACATTTGTAGGGCAATGACCGACATGCCCGACCCGAAGGACGAGCCGGAGAACCAAGATGCCGGCGGAGTCGAGGTGCCGCGGCGCCGAGCCCGCGAGGCCCCGGCCCAAGACAACTCGACCCGAAACGGGCTCCTCATCGTCATCCCGCTGCTCATGGCGGCGGCGGCGGTCGTGGCGCTCGTGTTCACCGGCATCGAAGACAACGGCATCTACGCGAAGCCGGTCGACGAGCTGGTCAAGAGCAAGGCCAAGTTCCAAGGGCGCGAGGTCAAGGCCGACGGCTACCTCGTCCACGGATCCCTGCAGAAGCGGGAGCAGCCCTGCGAATACCGCTTCCGCATCGAGAAGAACGGGGTCGAGATCCCGGTCTCGTTCAAGCAGTGCGCGGTGCCCGACACGTTCCGCGACGTCCCCGACATGAACGTCGAGGTCACGGTGCAGGGCAAGCTGGCGGCCGACTCGAGCTTCGAAGCGAGCCAGATCATCGCCAAGTGCCCGAGCAAGTACGAGATGAAGGAGAAGGCGCAGAAGGGCGAGAAAGCCCCGCACGCCATGCAGCAGACCATGTGATACCCTCGGCCTCGTGACCGCGCCGGTATCCTGGATCGCATCCTTTGCCGCCCAGCGAGGTTTCCGCTACGAGCCCGACGCCGACGAGCGCTGGCTCCGAGCCTGGGAGCCCTACACGACCGTTCGGCTACCGCTCCGCTACGAGCACTCCCTGCAGGCGACGGGCTCGGTCGGCTCGATCAGCATCGCTCGGGTGGTGATGGCGATCGACGCGCCGGCGCCCAACGGCGCCACCGTGTCGACCGAGATCTCTTCGTGGATCGTCATCACCCAAGACACCCGGATGACGGGGCGCCTGGCGGTGACGTCCGACTTCGGCACCCCCTGGGCGGAGCCGCTCGATCTCGTGACGATGAAGCGCCGCGCGTCCGGCGACCCCCACTTCGACCACGTCTTCGCCACGTTCGCGCCCACTCCCGACGACGTCATCCAGTCGCTCACCCCGAGCCTGCGCAAGCTCCTCCTCAGCTGGCGCATGCCGATCCACGCCGAGGTCCGGCCCGGCGGCTTCGTGCTGCTGCCGCCGACGCTGGGTGCAGACCCGCAGTCGCTCGCCTGGTTCAGCGACGCGATCCACCTCTTCGGCGAAAAGGCCACGAAAGGCGGGGCGGCCTGACTTCTTGGGTCCGAACCCGAAGTTGCGTATGATGGCCGGCATACTCCCATGAGGGTTCTTCCGAAGCTTTTCGCTGCGATGGTGCTCGGGGCGGTGGCGGTCGCGGTCCCCGCGCTCGCGCAGCCCTCCGCCGACAAGCTCACCACCTACCCCTCGTGCGCCGGGCGAAGCCCGAAGCCCGACGAAGGGAACGCCGCGTACCTCCTCGGCAAGAAGCGCTACGACGCCCGCGATTTCGACAAGGCGCTCGAACTCTTCATGGAGGCGTACAACTACGACTGCGGCAAGCACGACTACCTCATCATCATCTCGCGGACCCACGAGCTCATGGCCGCGAAGGGCGAGACGGTGAGGCACCTCAAAGAGGCTCATCACGCGCTCGAGGTCTACTACGAGCGGATGAAGCAGGAGCCCGACGATGACGGCAAGACCCGCCTGAACGCGCTCAAGGCGGACATCCGCGCGGCGGAGCAGAAGGCCGCCGCCGCCGCGAGCGCCTCGGCCAGCGCGTCGTCGACCTCGACCGCGCCCCCCCCGAAGACCGACGGCGGGCACACGCCGTGGCCGTGGATCCCGGTGGGCATCGGCGGCGCGTCGATCGTGACGGGCGCGATCCTCGTCCCCGTCGGGCTGCTCGCGCTCCCGGAGGGCTGCTCGTTCAGCACCGGAAAGTGCACGCCCCAGCCGAACGACCTGAACGGCGCCGTCCCCAAGGAGCGCACCGAAGAGGCGGGTAACGCGAAGGGCAAGGTGCTCTTCGGCTTCGGCTTCATCGGCGGCGGCATCGTCGCGGTGGCGGGCGGCCTCATCTGGCACTTCCTCGAGCCGACCGACGCCTCGCCGTCCGCTTCGACGAGCCGCCGCGACAAGCCGATGATCGTCCCCACGATCGGCTCCGGCTTCGCGGGCGTGAACGTCGGCGGCCGCTTCTGATCCGCGCCGCATGAGCGGTCGCGGGCACCTCGTCGCGCGCGCGCCCGTGGGGGGCGGACTGTCGCGGGTCACCCTCGAGGTCCCGCCCGAGGTGTCTCGGACCTACCGCCACGCCGGCCAGTACATCGAGGTCGCGGTCGGGCCCGCGCGCGGCTACTTCGCGCTCGCGGGGGTCGTGGGCGCCGACGCGTGGGAGCTCCTCGTGAAGAGCTCGGGTGGCGCCTCCGAGGCGCTGCTCACGTCGAGCCTCGGCGCGAGCGTCGACGTGTCCGACGCTCTCGGCGACGGCTTCGGCGACGCCGTCGAGCGCGCCGAGCACCTCGTCGTGGTGGCTGCCGGCAGCGCGGTCGCCGTCGTCCCTCCGCTCGTCGCGCGGCGCTCCGCAAGGATGGGCAGCACCCACCTTTACGTAGGTGTTCGGACACCGGCCGAAGCGCCGCTGCTCGAGGAGCTGCGGGAGTGGGCGCGCTGCGGAGCCACGGTCACGCTGTGCGCCTCGCAGGGCGCGGGCGTGGCGCCCGCGGAGCTCCGCGTGTTCGACGGGCGCGCGCAGCGCGCGCTGACGAGCGACTTGCCTCGGCTCGCCCGACCGCTCGCCGTCGTCGCCGCGGGGCCGGACGGGCTCGTCGCCGATCTCCGCGCGCTCTCGGGGGGCGACCTTTGGGTGTACACGAACGTTTGACAAGAGGTACGCTCGGAGTGGGCCCATGAGCCAGCCTCCCCGCGTCAACGTTCGCCAAGGCGGCAAAGAGGAGCTGCGCGCCTCGCTGCTCAAGACCTACCTCCTGCGGCTCCGCGCCGAGAAGGGAGACCAGGCGGTCAAGACGCTGCTGTCCGACTCGGGCGTCGACCCCACCGTCGTCGACAACGAGACGGGCTGGCTCAGCACCGCGGCCGCGAAGCGCGCGCTCCGGTCGCTCTCGGCGACGCTGGGGGACGGCTCGCTGCGGCATCGAGGCGAGTGGGTCGCGCACCCCGAGGCGCTCGGCACGCACGTGCGCATGCTCCGCAGCGCGCAGAAGCCGGTCGACGCCTACAAATACGTCGCCAACAACGCCAAGGAGCTCACGCGCGTCGGCACGTGGGAGATGGACGACCCCGGCAAGGGCGAGCCGTCGACGGTCCGGATGACGTACCGGCCGCGCCTCGACAACGACGACGGCGAGCGCCTCGACGCCGATGCGGAGGCGCTCTTCTGCGCGGCCCGCGAGGGGGAGCTCTCGGGCTATCCGTGCATCTGGGGCCTCCCCGAGGCCACCGTGGTGCACGAGACCTGCCTCGCCAAGGGCGACGAGGCGTGCACCTACGTCGTGAAGTGGGCCGTCCCCAAGGCGGGAAACACCCGCATCGTCGGCGCGGCGGCAGCGGGCGTCCTGCTCGGCGGCAGCGTCGCCCTCATCGGCAACCCCGTCGCCGGCCTCGTCGCGGCGGTGCTCGGCGCCGGCCTCGGCGGCGGCGCGGGCTTCCTCTACGACCGGTCGCGGGCCGAGGCCGCCTCCCGCGTGTTCGAGAAGAACCGCATCGCCGCGCTCGAGCGCGGGCTCGAGCTCAAGGGCGAGACCCAGGCGCCGGCGGCGGTGCCGGGCGAGCTCACCGGCACGGTGCTCGGCGGGAAGTACAAGATCGGCCGCAAGATCGGCTCGGGCGGCATCGGCGTCGTCTATCTCGCCGAGCACACCACGCTCGGGCACGAGGTCGCGGTGAAGGTGCTCCGGGGCGCGGCGGCGCGCGACGGCGGCGAGATCGCGCGGCTCCGCCGCGAGGCGCACATCCAGGCCGAGCTGGAGCACCCCAACATCGCCCGGGTGAGCGATCTCGACCAGATGCCCGACGGCTCGATGTACGTCGTCATGGAGCGCCTCATCGGCCGCTCGCTCGCCGACAAGCTGGCCCGCGAGACCTTGGTCGGGTCCGGGTTCGCGATCCCCACCTTCATCGGCGTCTGCCGCGCCCTCGGCGCGGCTCACAAGAAGGGCGTCGTCCACCGCGACCTCAAGCCCGGCAACGTCTTCTTGTGCGAGGACGGGACGCCCAAGGTGCTGGACTTCGGGATGAGCAAGCTCACCACCGCCGAGTCACTAACCCAAGCGGGATATACCCTCGGGACCCCGGAGTACATGGCGCCGGAGCAGTGCATCGGCGCGAACGTGGTCGCCCAGACCGACATCTACGCGCTGGGCGTGCTGATGTACGAGGCGCTCACCGGCGAGCTCCCCATCTCCTCGCAGAACCGGCGCGAGCTCTTGGATCTCCACCAGCGGATGGTGCCGCAGTCGATGCGGCAGAAGCGCCCCGACCTCGATCTCCCCGAGGCGCTCGACGCGATCGTCATGAAGTGCCTCAAGAAGAAGATCGCGGATCGGCCGAAGAGCGCCGAAGAGGTGGAGCAAATGCTCTCCGCGATCCCGCTCGACGGCCTGCCGACCGCGGCGCCCCCGCGCCGCCGATCGACCGCGCCCCCGCCGCACAAGGCGGCGCCGCGCGATCCAGCCCCCGCCGGCGACGCGACCCCGGGCAACGAGACGTTGCCCCAGATGCAGAGCGATCCCCCGCCGGCGAAGTGACGCGCGCCGCGGTCACCCGCGCAGGAGCCACACGAAGCCGGCGATGCTCGCGGCGAGGACGCCGACCGCGACGAGGATGACCATCACGTCCATCGCGGTCCAGACCCGCTTCTTCGGCGTCGCCGCCGGCGCGACCGCGACCGGCGGAGGCGCGGCGATGGGGGCTTGGGCGCGGACCGACGCGGCGACGGACGAAGAAGGCGGCTCGGCGCTCACCGGCGGCGCCGACGGGGGCGCGGGCGGAGCCGACGGCGCCGGCGGAGGCTCGTGCACCTCGTCCTCGCCGAGCTTCTCGTCGGGGCCCGTCTCGAGCTCCTCGAGGGCGCGCGCGACGGGCTCCTCGAGCGCGAGGACGGTGGCGCCGACGCGCACCATGGTGGGCGAGCGCCACACCGTGTCACGATCGCGCGTGAGCCTGCCCTCGCCGAGGAGCACGCCGTTGCGCGAGCCGGTGTCGCGGACGAGCACGGTGGACCCGCGGCGGACGATCGCGACGTGCTCGCGGGAGCAGTCGGCGTCGGCGAGCGGCAGATCGCAGTGCTCGGCGCGGCCGACGACGTAGGCGCGCCCGATTTCGGCCAGGCGCAGCGTCGCGCCGACGTCCGGGCCCTCGACGACGTGCACCTTGGGGGTGGTGTCGTCGCCCATCGCCGCGAGCGCGTCCGACACCAGCGCGAGCGCGAGATCGCGGGTCGCGAGGCCGAGGTCGGGCGTCGCCGGCAGCGCGCCGGTGCGCACCTCGAGCCACACGCGTCCGACGCGGACGCGGTCGCCGTTGCGGACGACGCGCGGGGTGTGCGGCGAGAGCCGGATCCCGCCGACGAAGGTGCCGTTGGTGCTCCCCTCGTCGACGATCGCGTAGTCGGCGCCGCCCGCGCGCAGCGTCGCGTGCCGCAGGCTCACGCTCGGATCGGGCAGTCGCACGTCGCAGCCGTCGCTCCGGCCGATCACCACCCGCGCGCCGTCGAACGTGAGCGACGGGGGCTCGCCTTCGGCGGAGCGGACGACGATGGTGATCGGCATGGGCCCGGCTCAGTACGACGGGATGCTCTTGAGCGCGGGCCGATACTCCTCGGCGCGCCGCTCGAGCCACTGGATCACGGGCACCGCCATGTCGGACCCGCGGTGGCGGCTGAGCTCCTGGATGCCGGTGGGTGAGGTCACGTTGACCTCCGTGAGGCGCTCGCCGATCATGTCGAGGCCCACGAAGACGAGGCCGTCGCGCGCGAGGCGGGGCGCGATGTCGGCGACGATCTGGCGCTCCGTGTCCGTGAGATCGCAGGGCACGACGGTGCCGCCGACGTGGATGTTGGACCGGTGGTCGTCGCCGCGCGGGACGCGGAGGATCGCGCCGAGGACCTGCCCGTCGAGGAGGAGGACGCGCTTGTCGCCCAGCTCCACCGCCGGCATGTACTCCTGCACCATCGCCACCTGCGTGCCCTCGGCGGTGAGGAGGTCCACGATCGACCGCGCGTTCTTGTCGCCGTCGGTGAGGGCGAGGACGCCGGCGCCGCCGGCCCCGTAGAGCGGCTTGATGACGGCGCGGCCCCCCACCTTCTTCACGAAGTCGAAGATGCGCTCGCGGTCGGCGCCCACCCACGTCTTCGGCATGTGGCGGGCGAAGTTCAGGGTGTAGAGCTTCTCGTTGGCGTCGCGGAGGCCGCGCGGGTCGTTGACGACGATCGTGCGATCGCGAACGCGCTCGAGCAGGAGCGTCGCGTAGAGGTAGGGCACGTCGAACGGCGGGTCCTTGCGGATGAGCACCGCCTGGACGTCGGCCAAGCGGACCGCCTCGCGGCCCGCGAGCGTGTAGTGGGGCGCGACGTCGCTCACGGTGAGGCGCGACACGGTCGCGTAGAGGTCTCCGCCGTCCACGAACAGATCGCGAGGCAGGCAGTGGAGCGCCTCGTGCCCGCGCGCTTGTGCCGCACGAACGAACGCGAACGTCGTATCCTTGTCCGGCAGCACCCGGTCCATCGGATCCATCAGGTAGACGAAACGCATGCGCACACCCTACCTCAGGCCATCGCTCCTCCCAACTGTGCTCTTGCCGCTGGGTGTGCTCGCCCTCGTGGCCCTGCGCCTGCCGAGCCCCGCGCGCGCCGCCTACCCCACTCCCGCCGAGGGGACGAGCTTCGCGGCGTCGACCGATCACTCCGACGCGACGCGCGCGGCGATGGACGTCATGGGGGTCGGCGGCAACGCGGTGGACGGCGCGATCGCGGCCGCGCTCGTGCTCGGCGTGGTCAACCCGTCCGCGAGCGGCTTCGGGGGTGGGGGCTTCGCGGTCGTCTACTCGGCTCGCGACAAGCGCGCGACAGTGCTCGACTTTCGGGAGACGGCGCCTCGCGGGCTCGACGTGGAGTCCATCGCCGGCAAGCGGCTCGGGGAGCGCGCGCGCGGCGCCACCGTCGGCGTGCCCGGGGAGCCGGCCGGCCTCGAGCTCATGAGCAAGCGGTGGGCGAAGCGCTCGCTCGCCGACGACGCCGCCCCCGCGGTCGCCCTCGCGACCCGCGGCTTCTACGTCAGCCGGCACCTCGCGGACGCGACCGGATGGGTGCTGCCGCGCATCAAGCAGTCACCGGAGCTGTCGGCGACGTTCGCGCCCACCGGCTCGCCGATCGGCTACGCGACGCTGGTGCGGCGCCCGGAGCTCGGTCGCACCCTCGCCCGCTTCGGCGCCGAGGGGAAGAGCGCGGCCTACTCGGGGCCCGTCGCCCAGCGGATCGTCGACGCCGTCCGCGCGTCGGGGGGCAAGATGGACCTCGTGGACCTTGCAGACTACACGGTTCGCGAGCGAGCGCCGCTCACCCGCACGATCGACGGCAAGACGATCGTGACCATGCCCGCTCCCTCGGCCGGCGGCCTCATGCTCCTCGAGACGCTGGGGATGCACGGCGCCTCGCCGAGCTCGGGGCTCGCCCAGCACGGCAACGGCTCGAGCGCGTATTTCCACGTCCTCGCGGAGACGATGCGCGGCGCCCTCGCCGATCGGATCCGCTTCGCGACGGATCCCGACCTCGAGCCCGCGGTCGACCGCAAATACGACGCCGCGCTCGCGCCCGCGCAGCTCGCGGCGCGCAAGGCGAAGATCGACCTCCAGAAGACCCGGCCCGCGCCGGAGTGGAAGACCCAGGAGCACGGGACGAGCCACCTCGTCACGTGGGACTACGAGGGCAACGTCGTGTCGCTGACGACGACGGTGAACGGCCCCTTCGGCGCCCAGGTCGTCGCCGGCGACACTGGGATCCTCCTCAACAACGAGCTCGACGACTTCTCGACGGCCGAGGACATCCAGGGCTTCGGCGTCGTGGGGCTCGGCCCCAACCGGCCGCGTCCTCGTGCGCGCCCGGTGTCGAGCATGACGCCGGTGATCGTCCTCGACAACGGGGTGCCGGTGCTCGCGCTCGGAGGCTCGGGGGGGCAGCGCATCGCGACGGGGGTGACGCAAGGGGCGCTCTGCCGCCTCGTGTTCGGCCTCGACCCGTCGGCCTGCGTGTCGCAGCCGCGCGTTCACGTCACCACGAACGCGCTCTTCGTGGATCCCGAGATCGCTCCCGACGTGCGCGCGGGCCTCGAAGCGCGCGGCGAGACGCTCAAGGACGAGAGCTTCCACCCCGCGCTCGAGATGATCGCCCTCGACACCAAGGCGCCGGGCAAGCCTCGGCTGCTCGCCGCCAGCGATCCCCGCAAGGGCGGCTTCGCCGCCGCGCGCTGACTCCGTCCGTCACTCGCCGTCGTTGGCGAGGGCCGCGAGCTCGGCGCTCGCTTCGGTGTCCATGTCGGAAGCGAGGGCGTAGCCGACGCCGTCGTGCTGGGTGACGGCGACCGAATACCCCTCGGACTGCCCGACCTGCACCTGCGCGGTGCCGATCGCGCGCGGGGCGAGCGTGGAGCCGCCCACCTGGATCTTGCGCGGGTCGTAGATGAAGACGCTCACCCGCTGCGCGTCGGCGCCCTGCCCGACCTCGTATTGCAGCATCGCTGCGCGCTCGTTGTTCATCTTGAGCACGCGCCCGCCGACCAACCGCGCGCCTGCGCGGCTGAGCATGGGCGGCCTCACCGGGACGCCCACGTACCGCGAGAGCTGGCGCACGTTGCGCGCGTCGGCGTCGAGCGGGACGGGCCGCGAGTGCTCCGCCACCAGGTCCGCGAGCGGATCTTGCGCGAAGCCCGCGCGCGCGATGGACGCCGAAGAGGCGCTGGCGCTGGGGGCGCTGTTCGACACCGCGCCCCACACGAGCGCGAGCGCCGCGGCGCTGGTCATCGGGAGCATCGTGCGCCAGCCGAGCAAACCGCGCAGGCGGCCTTCTCCGCCTGCGCGCGTGGCCT